>JBEIFU010000245.1:0-3782 GCA_040382295.1 Alphaproteobacteria bacterium | reverse complement strand
CCTCGGCTTCGAATTGCAGGGAACCCTGATCGACTTCTACAGCGACGGAGACGGCAAGGCCATTTTCGGAAAGCGGCTCTGACCACCACCAGGATGCGACCCCGCCACCTGTCAGATCGACCGATCACGGACCGCCGCCTGCCGCCCCAGTTGCCGCTCCCGCCAGACGATGAAAAGGCCCGAGGCCACGACAATCAGGGCACCCGCAAAAACCTCCATCGCCGGCACCTCACGAAAGAAGAGCCAGCCCAGCAGGACCGCCCAGATCATCGCCGCATAATCGAAACTGGCAAGCGTTGACGCCGTCGCATGCCGATAGCTGGTGGTCATGAGCAATTGGCCGATGCCTCCCATAACCCCGATAAGGACGAGCAGCACGAACTGCTCTCCTGTCGGTGTGACCCACGCAAAGGACAGCGTCAGTCCACTGATCACCGCACACGCAAGCTGGAAATGGAAAGCAATGGTCAGGGCTGGCTCAGACTGGCTCATGCTGCGGATGAAGATCATCGTGAAGGCAACGAGGACGGCGTTGGCCATCGCAAGCAGCACACCCCAGCCTGAAGCCACCTGCCCTGATACATGCGGGAGCAGCATCACAAGAACGCCCACAAGACCAATGGCAACGGCACTCCATCGATAGGCGCCGACCCGCTCACCGAGAAATGTCGCAGCAAGCACCACGACGATCAGCGGCGACGCAAAGCCGATCGCGGTCAAGTCGGCAACGGGCAGGAAAGTCAGCGCTCCGAACCAGGTGAACATGGCGAGGACCCCAGTGGCAGCCCGACGCGCATGCAGCAGGGGGTGCTGGGTCTTCAGCGTCTGCAGCGAAATCCGACGATAGATCATCCAGCCAATCAGAGGGACAAAAGCAAACGAGGCCCGGAAGAACACAACCTCGCCGACCGGAATCTCATCCCCCAGCGAGCGCCCGATGATCGCCATCAGCGTAAAGGCCAGCGTCGCCAGAACCTTCAGCAGGATCCCGAGCAGGGGCCGCGCCTCCGGCATTGCTGGCGTGGATTGCGCTTCGCTCAGAGCCACTTTCTCCACCTGAACAATAGATAGGGGACAACGGCGGACAAGGCGATCGACACAAGCGCTAGCGGATAGCCAAAGCCCATTTCCAGTTCAGGCATCACCTTGAAATTCATGCCCCAGATGCTCGCCAGAAGGGTCGGCGGCAAGAACACAGTAGCAAACACCGAAAGGATGCGGATGATGCGGCTCTGCTCGATGTTCACCACGCCAAGCACGGCGTCGAGCAGGAAAGTGATCTTGTTGGACAGATAGGTCGTGTGGTCGCTGAGCGAGTTGATGTCCCGTGTCATCACCTTGATCCGCCCCTTGATCTCCTTGGATTGCCGCTGGTCCATGGCCTGCGACAGGAACGCGAGCAGGCGCCCAAGCGATATCAGGCTCTCGCGCGCCTTCGATGTCAGGTCGTTTTTGGCCCCCAGCCGCAGCAGAACGGATTGATAGTCCTTCGACGCATCATTGGCATTGTTCGAAAAAATCTGCTTGGAGACGGTGTCGACTTCCGAGCCGATCTTTTCAAGTACATCTGCGGTTCGATCGATGATGGCTTCGAGAAGGCCCGCCAGCACAATCTCGCCCTTGGGCCAGGTATGAGCTTGCCGCTCCGCCCTGTTCGCAAACGTGTTAAAGGGTTGCGGCTCGGAAAAGCGTACCGTCAGCAGTCGGTCGCCTGCCAGGATGAAGCTGCACGCCCGGCACTGGGGATCGGGTGTTTCGGTTCCAGAGAGGATGAGTGCCGTCATGAAAACGGCATTGTCCTCAAGATAGAGGTGGCTTGAGATCTCGATCTCGTCGAGATCCTCACGCGTGGGGGCATCAACCCCGAAAAAGGCCCGGATCGCCTCCCGCTCCTGGTAACTGGGGTCGAAGACGTCGACCCATACCGAATCCGGGGGGATCACGATGGGATCATCGGACTCACCGGAGCAGGTCAGGTTGCGGCGAAGGCAATGCTCCCGAAGGCCGAAGGAACGAAGCATGGGCAACCTCAGGCGTGCAGGGTTGGGAAACGCGGGAGGTTCTTATAACCATGCAAGGCCACGCGGTGCCAATGCCGGAAATCTGCGGCATGTTTGGCAGCCCCCCAAGTCAGGCGTTGCAGCCAACTCACATCAGGCAACGAAATGCAGCGGTCACGCATTGCGTTTACAGATCGAAAAGGCTTTAGAAGCAAAACCTGATGGGGAAGACCCGGCCCGCTTTCAGGGTCGGCACCCGCGGCGGACGGCAAGCAAGGACTGGAGCACACCATGGAACTGGGCGATCTTTTCAGCTTCGACAAGAAGGTAGCGCCTTCGATCATCAAGCCCATCTACTGGATCGGCATGATCCTCATTATCTTCGTGAACATCATCTACTTCTTCTTTGGCTTCGGCCGGCTGTTTACGATCGGCTTCTTCACGGGCATCTGGGAAATGCTGGCAGCGATCGTATCGGTGGCTTTCGGAGTCTTGGGGCTGCGCATCGGCGCAGAACTCTGCCTCGCGATCTTCGAGATCCACGAAAAGACGACGTCCTCTTCCGGCAACTAGAAACCGTCTCGGGCCTGACCCGCCGCTCTGCTCTTTGGCGCAGTCCCCTGCGACGCATTCTGCTGGCTTTCGTCGATCGGCGTATCCGAGGGCGCGGGGCCGCGCCTGTGGAAATAGATTGCCCGCGCCGTGGCGTGAAAGGCTGGCATGCTGATGGCAGCATTCCAGACCCAGTTCGGCGGCGCGAGGTCAAGCAGACGCCGCAGCAGGATCTTGCCCCTGAAGCGGGGCGCTGTTCGAGCAAGCGCCTCCGCCGGATGGTCACCGCCGGCAAAGATCCAATCCGCAGCCAGCTGTGCACAACGACGCCCAAGACGAAGCGTCTGCACGATCCCCCCGCCTGTCAGGGGCGAGACATGGCCCGCGGCATCTCCAATCACCATGACCCGCCCGCTATGCGTCTTTGCAAGTGTAGCCCCCGAGGGAATGAGGCCACTGCGGCGACCCACCACGCAATCCAGGCGCAGGCCCATACGGGCGCGCAGCAGATCGATGAAACCTTCAATGTCTGGGCGAACCCCACCAGAGGCAGCCAACCCCACTTGCAGCAAATCCATTCCCGGCACAGCCCAGCCTATGTAGCCCGGCGCCAGCTTGCTGTTCAGGAAGCAATGCAGAAAGCGGGGATCGACGCCCGGCTCCAACTCGAACTCATGCTCGATGCCACAAAGAAAGCGCGTGTTCCTGTCCAATCCGAAATGACGCGCAACCGTCGAAGCAGTGCCATCTGCACCAACCAGAAGACGCGCCCTCAGGCCCAGATCGGGGATGTCCACCAAACTGCCTGTATCAGTGCCCGACCGAAACGAGCGCCCGAAGGTGACGTCGGCCCCCGCGCGCTTAGCCTCCCCCGCCATCCAGCGCAAAAGATCGGGAGTGTTCGTCGCAAGGAAATAATACCCAGGCACATGCAGGTCCACCGCACGTCCATTCGGCGCATAGAGCCGAACCTCGCGGATCAAGCGTGTATACCGGGCGGGAATGTCTGTCTCTTCGACCGCCTCCTTGACCAGAAGCCCTGTAGTCCGCACCCCCTGCCCGGGATCGGATTTTCGCTCCACGACGGCAACACGCAGACCGCGCATGGCCGCCGTACGGGCGCAGGAAAGTCCGGCAAAACTCGCCCCGACAATCACAAGATCGTAGTCGCGCACACCAGCACCCAATCACCGCATGCGATCTTAGGGCGGATTCGGCGTCAGGTGGCTT
>JBEIFU010000244.1:0-3836 GCA_040382295.1 Alphaproteobacteria bacterium | reverse complement strand
CAGCGGCGTATTGAAGGCCCCGACGGGGCCTTTTCTTTTGCCCGAGAGCCAGAACGATGAGTGGAACACCAATCCAGACCCAGGACCCGACAGGCGCGGAGATCGTTGTGCGCGCGCTGAAGGATCATGGCGTACGCCACATCTTCGGGTATCCCGGCGGTGCTGTGCTGCCCATCTACGATGCGCTGTTCCAGGATGACGGCATCGAACACATTCTCGTGCGGCATGAACAGGGGGCGGCGCATGCGGCGGAAGGCTATGCACGCTCGACCGGCAAACCGGGTGTGTTGCTGGTGACGTCGGGACCAGGTGCGACCAATGCGGTCACCGGTCTGACCGATGCCCTGATGGACTCCATTCCGCTTGTCTGCATCACGGGCCAGGTGCCCACGCATCTGATCGGCACCGACGCGTTCCAGGAGGCCGACACAGTGGGGATCACGCGTCCCTGCACCAAGCACAATGTCCTTGTGCGAGACGTCAAGGACCTGCCCCGAATTCTGCACGAGGCTTTCTACATCGCCACGTCGGGCCGTCCAGGGCCAGTGCTGATCGATATTCCAAAGGATGTGCAGTTCAAGCGTGCGGCCTATGTTGGTCCCTCAAACATCCGTCACCGGACATACCAGCCGCAGATCAAGGGTGACATTCGCCGGATCGAGCAGGCGCTGGACCTCATCGCAGCTGCAAAGAAGCCTGTGTTCTATACGGGTGGCGGGGTCATCAATTCGGGCAAACTGGCCTCACACCTTCTGCGGGAATTCGTCCGCATGACCGGGTTTCCAATCACCTCGACGCTCATGGGGCTTGGGGCCTATCCGGCCAATGATCCACAGTGGCTGGGCATGCTGGGCATGCACGGCACCTATGAGGCCAACCTTGCGATGCATGACTGCGACCTGATGATCGCTGTCGGTGCGCGTTTCGATGATCGGGTGACGGGCCGGCTCGATGCTTTCTCGCCCAACTCGAGAAAGATCCACATCGATATCGACCCTTCTTCCATCAACAAGACTGTTCGGGTGGACGTGGGGATCGTGGGAGACGTGGCGCATGTACTCGATGACATGATCCGCCTCTGGCGTGCACGTCAGCTGCGTGTCGATGGTGCGGGTCTGAGCGCGTGGAAGCTGCAGATCGAAGGCTGGCGGGCGCGCAAGTGTCTTGCCTACAAGACGTCGAAGGACGTGATCAAGCCGCAGCAGGCCGTCGAGCGGCTCTACGAGCTGACCAAGGGGCGCAAGACCTATGTCTCGACCGAGGTGGGCCAGCACCAGATGTGGGCGGCGCAGTTCTACAAGTTCGATGAACCCAACCGCTGGATGACGTCGGGTGGGCTTGGCACGATGGGTTATGGGTTGCCAGCTGCTGTCGGGATCCAGGTTGCACATCGTGATGCGCTGGTTATCGACATCGCTGGCGAGGCCAGCGTGCAGATGGTCATGCAGGAGCTTTCGACGGCCGTGCAGTTCAACCTGCCCATCAAGGTCTTCATCTTGAACAACCAGTACATGGGCATGGTGCGGCAATGGCAGCAACTGCTGCATGGCGGGCGCTATTCGCATTCGTATTCCGAGGCCTTGCCGGACTTCGTGAAGCTTGCCGAGGCCTATGGCGTGGTTGGCCTGCGGGCCACCAAGCCGCAGGAGCTTGATGACAGGATCCGCGAGATGATCAATGTTGATCGCCCCGTGCTCTTCGATTGTGTCGTCGACCAGAACGAAAACTGCTATCCCATGATCCCGTCCGGGGCGGCACACAACGAGATGATCCTGAACGACTGTGCCGAGGACGCGGCGATCAGCGAGGCTGGAAAGATCCTGGTATGACCACAAACATGACCCGCAGGGATGAGCCCAAGTCCGCTTACTTCCTTGTTGACGAGAAGTCGCGCGAGATCCGGACGACCTTTTGTGTCCTGGTGGATAATGAAGCAGGGGTGCTTGCGCGTGTCGTGGGACTGTTTTCAGGGCGTGGCTACAATATCGAGAGCCTGACAGTGGCGGAAGTCGATCACCTGGACCACACCTCGCGGATCACCATTGTCACTTCGGGCACGCCTGCGGTGCTGGAGCAGATCCGCCACCAGCTTGAGCGGCTCGTGCCCGTTCACAAGGTCTTCGACCTGACGGCCGAGCATCCGGGGATCGAGCGAGAGCTGGCGCTGGTGAAGGTGGCAGGCACGGGCGAGAAACGCGTCGAGGCGCTACGACTTTCGGATGCCTTTCGCGCGCGGGTAATCGATACGACGCATTCGAGCTTCGTGTTCGAAGTCACGGGAAGCGCCCAGAAACTTGATGCCTTTGTCGACCTGATGAAGCCTTTGGGGCTTGTGGAGGTGTCGCGCACGGGCGTGGTTGCAATCAGTCGCGGGGCAGAGGCGATGTAAGCTTTCCAGGTCGGCATCGCCGTCGGCCTGCAGTGTTTTCTTGATCAATCGGAGGTTTTTCATGCGGGTGTATTATGACCGCGATGCGAATGTCGGTCTCATGAAGGGCAAGAAGGTTGCCGTCATTGGCTTTGGCAGCCAGGGGCATGCACATGCGCTCAACCTGCGGGAATCAGGGGTAAAGGATGTCGTGGCTGCCTTGCGGCCGGGGGCGTCGGCGAAGAAAGCCGAGGCGCAGGGCTTCAAGGTCATGGACGTCGCAGACGCGGCGAGATGGGCGGACGTCATGATGATGGTGACGCCGGACGAACTGCAGGCTGACATTTATCGCGACAGCCTGCACAAGAACATGAAGGAGGGTGCGGCGCTCCTGTTCGCGCACGGGTTCAATATCCACTTCAAGCTGATCGAGGCGCGGCCTGACCTTGACGTGCTGATGGTGGCACCGAAGGGGCCGGGTCACACGGTCCGATCGGAGTATCAGAAGGGTGGGGGCGTTCCTTGCCTGATCGCTATCCACCAGAATGCAAGCGGCAATGCGACGGAGATCGGCCTGTCTTATGCCAGCGCGATCGGGGGCGGCCGGTCGGGCATCATCGAGACGACGTTCCGTGAAGAGTGCGAGACGGATCTCTTCGGCGAGCAGGTTGTGCTTTGTGGCGGGCTCGTCGAGCTGATCCGGGCAGGTTTCGAAACACTGGTCGAGGCTGGTTATGCGCCCGAGATGGCTTATTTCGAGTGCTTGCACGAGGTGAAGCTGATCGTCGACCTGATCTATGAGGGCGGCATCGCAAACATGAATTACTCCATCTCGAATACGGCCGAGTATGGGGAGTATGTCACCGGGCCGCGCATCATTACGCGCGAGACCAAGGAAGAGATGCGCCGGGTGCTGAAGGACATCCAGGCCGGGCGCTTTGCGCGCGACTGGGTGCTGGAGAACAAGGCGGGGCAGGCAAGCTTCAAGGCCATCCGGGCAAACAACGCGCAGCACCCGATCGAGGATGTCGGCCGCAAGCTGCGCGGCATGATGCCGTGGATTACCAAGAACAAGCTCGTCGATCAGGAGAAGAACTGAACCCTTTGGGCTGTGGCTAAGTCGCGCGTCGGCTTGCCCTGCGGGGTTGGCTGATGCCACATCTTGCGCCTTCTTCAGGCATGATGTGCGCGAGGGAACGCCATGATACGCATCGGAACGCCGTTAGCTGCATCCGCCACGCGGGTGATGATGCTGGGGGCCGGGGAGCTCGGAAAAGAGGTTGTGATCGAGCTGCAACGGCTTGGCGTCGAGGTGATTGCGGTTGATCGCTATCCGAATGCTCCAGGACATCAGGTTGCGCATCGCTCGCATGTGGTCGACATGACGAATGGTGCGGCCTTGCGCGAGCTTGTCCTGCGCGAGCGGCCGCATTTCATCGTTCCGGAGATTGAGGCGATTGCGACGGAT
>JBEIFU010000243.1:0-3845 GCA_040382295.1 Alphaproteobacteria bacterium | reverse complement strand
TGTGGCGTACGCCATGATCCTTCAGCGCGCGCACAACGATCTCCGCGCCTGTCGGGTCCTGGGTCTGGATTGGTGTTCCACTCATCGTTCTGGCTCTCGGGCAAAAGAAAAGGCCCCGTCGGGGCCTTCAATACGCCGCTGTCTCCTAAGGACCCTTGATCAGGTCCAGGAATCAGCGGCCACACAAATTACAAGCACAAAATTCCGCATAGGGAGACTTTCAAGCAATAATATTACCAAATTCCTACTGGTTTCGTTGCAGCGCATCAAGAGCCCGGGAACCATTGCGATGCCATAACGGATTATGGCATGAGTTATGGCATGGAAGACAGCACCCGCAAGATCACCGTCCACGTCCCCGCAGACCTGCTCGCCGCCGCCCAGGCCGAGACGGGAGAGGGCGTCACCGAAACCGTCCGCCGCGGCCTCGAGCTGCTCCGCCGCGCCCGCGCCTACCGCGAGCTCGCGAAATTGCGGGGCAAGATCAAGTTCGACATGACGCTGGAAGACATCAGGCGAGACCGCGAATGATAGCAGTGGATACCTCCAGCTTCGTCGCCTTCCTTGAAGGAGGGAAAGGCGTCGACATCAACCTGATCTCAGGTGCAATCGAAGATGGAACCCTACGCTTCCCCGGCCCGGTATTGACAGAACTTCTTTCCTATCCAGTGGCAGGCCCGAAGCTCTCCAGCGCAATTGAAGACATTCCAGTCCTGGAGCTGCCAGAAGGCTTTTGGGAACGCGCAGGAGCAACACGCCGGAAGGTTCTCGCAAAGGGATTCAAAGCCCGTATCGCTGACGCACTCATTGCTCAGTGTTGCTTGGACCACGGACTTCAGCTGATTACGCGAGATAGGGACTTTCGGCACTTCGCAGATTATTGCGGGTTGAAGCTCATCGGAGCGAGTTGAAGGTCATAGCCACGACGGCTTCAGGTGTTGCACCCTCAACCACCACCCAATCCCGCATCTGGTTGCGGAACCACGTCATCTGCCGCTTCGCATATTGACGCGTCTCCGCGACTGCACGTTCGACGGCAAGCTCCAGCGGCATCTCGCCACGCAGATGCGACTGCAATTGCGGAACTCCAAGCGCACGCGCTGCTGGCAGCGACGCATCGATTGCTCCCAGCGCCCGCACCTCTTCGAGCGCGCCCTCGACCATCATCTGCTCGAACCGCCGGCCGATCTGCGCCTTCAGCCAATCCCGATCTGGCTTCAGCACAAAACGCGCCATCGAACCGGTCAGGACGGGTATCCCCTTGAGCTTCTGCCACTCGTCCAGCGACTGCCCCGTCGCCTCGATGACCTCCCACGCCCGGACAAGGCGCTGGCTGTCGCCAGCCTCCAGCCGGTTTCCCATCGCAGGATCCCGCGCAAGAAGCTGCGCGTGAAACCGCTCGTTCCCCATCTCTGCGAGCTTGAGCCGCGCCTCGGCGCGGATCGTTGGATGGATCTCGGGGATGGGGGAGAGCCCCTGCAGCAACGCCGCGAAGTAAAGCCCGGTTCCACCCACGAACACCGGAACCTGGCCACGCGCGCGGACGATGCCAATCGCCTCGGCCGCCGCCTGTGCCCAGCGCGCCACGGAAAAAGGCGCGTGCGCACTGACAATCCCATAGAGCGCATGCGCCACCCGCGCCTCGTCCTCAACGGAAGGCCGGGCTGACAAGACCCGCAACTCGCGATAGACCTGCAGCGCATCAGTATTGACGATCACGCCACCAAGACGCTCGGCAAGTGACAGCGCGAGCGCCGACTTGCCGCTCGCGGTCGGCCCTGCAATAAGGACGGCCTCCGGCCTGCTCAACGACATACTCCCGAAAACTCGTTCTTCATGACCCACATGCTGGTACTCACCGCGCCGCTCGGCAAACTCGATGATGCCAGCGTCGCAGCCGTCTCCCGATTGGCAGGCCAGGCGCCGCACTGGCTCTCGCCGGGTACCGCATGCGAGTTCCGCGGCACCAGGCCCGAACGGCTCGCCGAGATACGCACGGTCCTGGCCGACCGACCGATCGATGCCAACATGGTCGCCGTCACGGCCCGGCGCAAGAGGCTGCTGGTCGCCGACATGGACTCCACCATCATCAACTGCGAATGCATCGACGAAATCGCGGACTTTGCCGGCATCAAGCCACAGATTGCAGCGATCACCGAACGCGCCATGCGCGGCGAGATCGAGTTCGAGGGCGCCCTGCGGGAACGCGTCGGCCTTCTGAAGGGCCAGCCCGAGACGATCCTCGACGAGGTGATGCGCAAACGCATCCGGCTCAACGATGGCGCCCGCATTCTGGTGACCACCATGGCAGGGACGGGCGCAGTGACCGCACTGGTCTCGGGTGGGTTCAGCTGGTTCACCTCACGCGTGGCCCATCTGGCAGGTTTCGCTCACGACCGGGCCAACGTCCTCGAGGTGGAAGGGGGCAGGCTCACCGGCACCGTGCGCCACCCCATCCTCGGCCGCGAGGCCAAGCGCCAGTCTTTGCTTGACCTTGCAGCAGCCAACGGCATTCCGCTTGAAGAAACCATGGCCATCGGCGACGGGGCCAACGACCTCGACATGATCCGCGCCTCGGGTCTCGGCATCGCCTACAGGGCAAAGCCCGTTGTCGCCGAGGCAGCCCACGCGCGGCTCGACCATTCCGATCTCTCGGCCGCCCTCTATCTCCAGGGCTACCGCGATACCGAACTCCTCCTCGCCTGAACCATCTGGGACCAAGGTTCATGCGCGCGGCAGGTTTTGACTTCGGCACATCGAATTCCGCAATCGGCGTGATGCGGGAGGGGCACGCCGTCCTCGCGCCGCTCGAGAACGGCGCGACGATGGTACCCACCGCTGTATTCTTCGACTTCGCCGACCATGACAGGCCTTCCTATGGTCGCGCCGCCGTGGATGCCTATGTCAACGGAAACGACGGACGCCTGCTGCGCAGCCTCAAGACCATCCTGTCCTCGAACCTCATCACGGAACGCACGGCACTCTCGAAGCGCCACATCCAGCTCACCGACGTGATCGCGATGTTCTCCCGCCACCTGAAGCTGAAGGCAGAGGAGGCCGCCGGCGCCCCTATCGACGCCGTCGTGCATGGCCGCCCGGTGCGCTTTGTCGAAGGCGACGATGCCGCCGACCGGCGCGCCGAGGACACGCTGCGCGAGCTGGCCAGCCAGGCGGGCTACGCCGAGATTTCCTTCGTCTACGAACCCGTCGCCGCGGCCGCCCAGTACGAACAGACCGTCAGCCGCGAGGAACTCGTCCTCGTGGCCGACATCGGCGGCGGCACATCGGACTTTTCCATCATCCGTGTCGGTCCCGACAGGCGCGCGCGCGACAACCGGAAGGACGACATCCTCGCCAACACCGGCGTGCGCGTGGGCGGCACCGACCTCGATCGTCACCTCAGCCTGCAAGCCGTCATGCCGCTGCTGGGCCTTGGCACCGAACTGGTCTCCAGAAACCTGCCCGTGCCACGATCGACCTATGCGGAACTGGCCTTCTGGCCGACGATCAATTTCTGCTACACGCCGCGGATCCTGAGGGAAGCCGAGGACGTTCACAGGCAGGCCCGCGAGCCGGAAAAGACGAAGCGGCTTGTGACCGTCCTGAAGAAGCAGCTCGGCCACCGCATGGCATTTGCGGTCGAGAGCGGCAAGATTGCCCTGTCCGGCGAGACCAGCACCCGCATTCCGCTACATTTCGTCGAGCAGGACCTGGAGGCTGGCGCAACCCGCAAGGGCTTTGACGAAACCATCGGCAGCGAGATCACGCGCCTGCGCCTGTCGGTGTGGAATTGCCTCGCGCTCGCTGGCGTGGATGCAACCGGCATCAACACCGTGTTCCTGACA
>JBEIFU010000242.1:0-3866 GCA_040382295.1 Alphaproteobacteria bacterium | reverse complement strand
GCTTGGCTATCGCGTGATTGCGTCCACGGGGCGGCGTCAGGAGGAGGCTTTCCTGAGAGACCTTGGTGCGGCCGAGGTGATCGACAGGGCTGAGCTGTCGGGTGATGCGCGCCCACTCTCGAAGGAACGGTGGGCGGGTGCCATCGACAGTGTCGGTTCGAAGACGCTGGCCAATGTCCTCGCGTCGACCAGCTATGGCGGGACTGTGGCTGCCTGCGGGCTTGCGCAAGGCATGGACCTGCCGGGGTCTGTCGCGCCGTTCATTCTGCGTGGTGTCACCCTGGCCGGGATCGACTCGGTGATGTGTCCCCGCCCGCAACGGGCCGAGGCGTGGCGGCGGCTCGCGGGTGACCTTGATCTGCGCAAGCTCGGCTCCATGGTGTCTCGTGTCGGGCTGGCCGATGTGCCAGATCTGGCGGGTCGCATTCTCCAAGGGCAGGTTCGCGGCCGGGTTGTCGTTAACGTAAGGTCCTGAAGCTGAATGCGGTCGTGGAGAAGTTGTTAACCAGGTTGGGGCAGCTTCGTGTCTCAAAGCGCTTTCCGCGTGCCGGACGGAGCGCGTATCATGACGTCTACTGCGTTCATCATTTACGCGCCGGGGGCAGCCATTCGTGAACGAAGGTCTGGACTGGCTCACGCTGATTAGCGGCGGCCTCATCATCGGCGTGATCGCGGCGGCGCCCATCGGGCCTGTCAATCTGATCTGCATTCGCCGAACCCTTGCTTACGGGCAGTTGAACGGGTTCCTCGCCGGCCTCGGTGCTGCGCTGGGCGATGCGATCTTCGCCTTCATCGCGGGCTTCGGCATCAAATGGGTCTTCGATGCCATCCAGGACATGGGGGTGGTGCTGCAACTCGCCAGCGCCATGATCCTGATCGGCTATGGCTGGCGCGTGTTCGTCCACGCCAGCCCGCCGGAGATCATGCGCAATCCGGATGGCAGCATCCAGCGCGGTTCGGCAGGAGATCTTGCGGCGGCGCTTGGAAGCACGTTTGCGCTCACGGTTACCAATCCGGCGACCATGGTGGGTTTCGCCACGATGTTCGGTGCGTTCCGGGAAGTGGTGGACTATCAGTCCAGCTCGCTGGCGACGCTTGTTCTGGTCTGTGCCGCGGTCGGGGGATCGGTCCTGTGGTGGCTGATCGTCACGATGATTGCGGGCATCTTCCGCAAGTCCATCGGGCCCAATACGCTGAAGCGCATGAACCAGGCTTCCGGCCTGCTGATTGCTGCGACCGGGGCCGTGCTGCTGGGGTATGCGATCTGGAACCGGCTGCCGTTCTAGCCCTTGAGGGCGGCCATGCGGCCGATGATCTTTTCTGCATCCGACATGATGCCGGCGATGATTTCGGCGCAGGACTGGACTTCGCGGATCGCGCCGGCGCCCTGGCCCATGGCGAAGGCCGAGCGGTTGCGGTCGAGGCCCTCGATCTGGCCACCGATGCCACCCATGACACCGGCCTGATGCGAGATCATGGCCTGCATTGGGAAGGGCTTAATGTCCTGGGGGCGGCGTTCCCAGTCAGCCACGTAGTCGTTCTTGTAGACGCGCATGGGCTTGCCCGAATAGGCGCGCGTTATGAGCGTGTCCTCGTCGGTGCAGTCGATGACGGCCTGCTTGTAGAGCTCGCCGGCGTGGGCTTCCTTCGAGGCGATGAAGCGCGTGCCTATCCAGACACCCTGGGCGCCAAGGGCCAGCGAGGCTGCGAGCCCGCGGCCATCGACGATGGAGCCTGCGGCGATGACTGGTATCTTCACGGCATCCACGACTTGCGGGACCAGCGCCATGGCGGCGATCCTGCCTGTATGGCCGCCGGCCTCGGTGCCTTGGGCCACGACGGCATCCAGACCGCCGTCCTCGCCTGCCTTGGCATGGCGGACCGTGCCGCAGACATTCATGACCTTCAGGCCGGCAGCATGAAATCTGTCGACCAGGTGGCGCGGGGGTACGCCGAGGCCCGAAATGAAGGCCGAGGCCCCCTCTTCGATGATGATATCGGCGGCTTTCTCGAGAGACTCGGGAACGGCCGCGAGAAGGTCGACGCCGAAGGGTTTCTTTGTCAGCTTGCGCACCTTGCGCATTTCCTCGCGGATCTCGCCGGTGCTGCGACCAGCCATGCCAAGCGTGCCGAAGCCACCGGCCTCGGAGACTGCGGCGCAGACCTCGGCATAGGAAACCCCGCCCATTCCCGCCAGAAGAATGGGGTATTTGATGCCGAGCATGTCACAAAGAGGTGTGCGAAGGGGCATGGGGCTTTTCCTGAGTGGTAATTCGCCCTAATCATTGCAGCGACGGGGGGATTACTCAAGTCGTCCGGTCGTCAACCCAGTCTGGAGCCGCGCATGAAGTCGCTCGTCATCGTCCTGATGTTTGCCCTTGCCCTTGTCGCGATTGTTCCTGATGTCCGGGCCAAGGTCCCTGATCCCGGTCCGCCGTATACGGATGCCCAGTTCCTTGCCATTTCGCAGGAACGACTGCCCTATGAGCTGCGAACGAACCTGCCGAAGTGGTGGTCGCAGGCGCCCGAGTATCTCAAGAAGCATATCCTGAATACGCATAGCGAACGCTGGCCCTCCATCATCATGTGCAATTATTTTGGTTTCCGGCCTGACCTGCAGGGCGAGCTGAACTCGGCCAAGTGCGAAGAAGAACACTTCCGGGCCTCGCAGCGCGGCAGGAAGAACTGGTCCGATGATGGACAGTGGCTTGGTCCATCGGATGAGTGCGTGAAGCGCAACAAGCGCAGCAAGTACGGCGAGTTGCTCTGCGACTGAGGGGCGGCTGATCCCACGCAGGCCTAGCTGAACTGCCAGACTTCCTCGAAGCCCAGGTCGAAGCTGCGGGCGATGCGGAACGCGAGTTCGAGGGATGGCGCGTATTTTTCCTGCTCGATGGCGTTGATGGTCTGGCGTGTTGCGCCCACGGCGTCCGCCAGTTCGCCCTGACTCCAGCCCCGAAGCGTGCGCAATTCCCGGATGCGATTGCTGACCTTGCCTTTCCGGGTTGTCATGTCCACCGATAGTTCCATACCAGCGCGGCGCGGTTGACGACTTCTGCGCCCACCAGGACAAACAGGATAGCGAAAGCGATACCTGTGCTTGATGTGAAGTCGAGCCCCGCGATGACCGGCTGCCCATAGGTGGCCGATGCCAGAACATGGAACACGATCAGGTTGAGGGCGAGGGCCATGAACCCGTAGGACGCAAGGCTCGCGCGCCGGGATATCATGAGGTCCCGCTCATCCTTCCCGACGGCCTTGAAGGCGCCGAGGGCGGCCGTGGTGCCTGCTATGATGCTCTCGGCAATGATCGCGAAGATCATGACGCCCAGATAGATGCCCAGCAGGCGTCCGGCGGATTGCTCGACGATGGTGAAGCCGATCGAATTCCCCATTATCTCGTAGCCCGTCGTGAAGCGCGTCATCAGGAACAGCATGATGCCAATCCACGCCAGAAGCGAAAGCCATGCGTAACGTTCACTCTCCGTCATCACTGCAACCTCCCGCGTCGGGTGTAAAACATTTTTTACACATAGAGTCCGCCGCACGGCCTGTCAAACATTTTTTACAGGCTCGCGTGCCCTCGTGTTTCAGCCGTAGCGTCGCTCGGCCTGTCGTGTCAGGCCCAGGGCGACGGACAGGAAGTCGTCGCCGCGCCTGATGCCAGCGTCCGGAAATTCGTTGCGCATCAGGGTTTCGATGGCCGGGACGCGGCTTGATCCGCCTGTCAGGAACACGGTGTTGATGCCGGTTGCATCCACGCCAGCGAGCGCGAGGCAATTCCACACCGACAGGCGCAGGCGCGTGATCTCGCTGCCGATGGTTTCGTCAAAGCCCTTGCGGGTTGCGCCAGCCTCCAGGTCCTG
>JBEIFU010000241.1:0-3897 GCA_040382295.1 Alphaproteobacteria bacterium | reverse complement strand
GGATCGGAGCGCGGCAGGGACGGGTCGCTCGTCGTCGACATGAGCGAGATGAGACTGCGGGTCTTCTGCGGATGGCGCAGTGCCATGAGCTGGGCGATCATGCCGCCCATCGAGGCACCCGAGACATGGACCGATGTGAAGCCCAGCGCCTGCACGAGGGCGGCGGCGTCATCGGCCATGTCGTCGAGCGTGTAGGGCACGTCAGGCTTGCGCCCCTCGGCCATGGCCCTTGCGTTGGCCGCGTTGTCGGGGATGATGCCGTGGAACTTCTGGCTGAGGCCCACGTCGCGGTTGTCGAAGCGGATGACGCGAAAGCCGCTGTCGGCGAACTTGCGGTGATAGGCATCGGGCCACGATGTCATCTGCGTCCCGAAGCCCTGGATGATGAGAAGGGGTATGCCCCCTTCCGGGCCCGACACCTCGCAGCAGATGTCGATGCCGTTGGCGCGGACGATGCTTGCCATGGCGTGTCCTTCCTCGTGCGTCAGGCGCGGCCGTCGACTTCGGCCACGAAGCCGCCGATCTCTTGCAGGTAAACCGGGACCAGCTTCGAGGTGAAGTCGTGGCCCATGCCTTCGATGATCTTCAGGCGCGCGCCGGGGATGGAGGCCGCCGTGTCCTTGCCGCCGGCCACGTTCACCAGCGGATCGCCGGCGCCGTGGATGACGAGCGCCGGCAGCTTCACGCCGGCCAGCATCTCGTGGCGCGGCGGCGAGGCGAGGATGCCGACGAGCTGGCGGGCGATGCCTGGCGGATGATATGGCGCGCGGTCAACGATGCTGACGGCGATGCGGCGCAATTCTTCGTCGTCTGCGGCGTAGGGCTCCTGGCTGCCGATGATGCGCCAGACCTTCATCGTGTGGGCGATACGGGCATCGCGCTCGACGGGAGCGGGCTGGGTCAGCACCGCCATTGCCTCGGGGCTGGAGGGCGGCAGGTCGCGGCGGCCTGTCGTCGACATGATCGAGGTCAGGCTCCGCGCCCTGTCGGGATGGCGAATGGCGACGAGCTGGGCGATCATGCCGCCCATCGAAGCACCGACGATGTGGGCCTTGCCGATCCCCAGCGCGTCGAGGACGCCGACCGAATCGGTCGCGAAGTCGTCGAGCGTGTAGGGCGCCGTCACGGGTTGGCCGGAGGCGGCCTTCATGAAGGCTTCCATCACGTTGACCTCGCCCAGATGGTCGAGCTTGTCGGACAGTCCGATGTCTCGGTTATCGAAGCGGATGACCTGGTAGCCGCGGTCAGCGAGGCCGGTGCAGAGAGCCTCGGGCCACATGGTCATCTGGGCGGAAAAGCCCATGACCAGCAGGATCGCCGGGTCGTTGCGGCTGCCAAAGGTCTCGTATTCCAGGTACAGTCCATTTGCCTTCAGGCGTGGCATGATGTCGGGTCCGTTAATTGCGATGGCCGGGACCCTATCAGGGTCCAAAGGGAAGGCAAGCACCCTGCCCCCGCAACGCGACGTCGACCCCGCAACTCCGGCGTTGACTTTGGCGTGGTCAGGGGGATGTTAGCTCCGGTAACTCCGGTGCCCGTCGGCGATGAAACGCAAGTTCAAGACACTCGGTGAAGACCTCTTCGATGTCGCCATCATCGGTGGGGGTATCACGGGTGCGTGCATCGCGCGAGATGCGGCGCGCCGCGGCCTCAGCGTTGCTCTGGTCGAGAAGGGCGACTTCAGCTGTGGCACCAGCGCGGGCTCGACAAAGCTGGTGCATGGGGGGCTGCGCTACCTGAAGTCGCTGGAACTGCGGCTCATTCGGGAGTCGCTGCGCGAACGACGGGTCTGGGAGCGCATCGCCCCGCACATGGTCTATCCGATGCCGTTCCTGCTGCCGCTCAAGGCGCCAGCGGACCGGTGGGTGGTCGGCGCTGGCCTGACGCTCTATGACCTTCTCTCCTACGACAGGAACTGGCTGGATGATGCTGACCAGCACATGCCTGCGCACCGGTCGCTGACGGCCGCCGAGGCGCGCGCGCTGGAACCGACGCTTGAAGCAACAAGCTTCAACAGCGCGATGCTCTACCATGACTGCCAGATGTACTCGCCGGAGCGGCTTGGTCTTGAGTGCCTGATGGATGCCGTGACGCACGGCGCCGTCATCGCAAACCATGCCGAGGCCATCGCCTTCGAGCGGCAAGGCAACACGATACATGGCATCAGGGTGCGCGACCGGCTGGATGGTTCAGAAACCACGCTGCGCTGCAAGCTTGCCGTCAATGCCGCGGGTCCTTGGGCTGACCGCCTGCTTGAGCTGTTGGGTGGCAGCGGCGGTGGTTCCCACAAGCTCATTCGGTCCAAGGGCATCCACGTGATTACCAAGGCGCTCACGCAGCGCCACGCACTTGCCGTCAGCCAGAAGGGTGGCCACTTCTTCATCGTGCCCTGGAGGGAGCATTCGATCGTTGGCACAACCGATACAGTCTACACGGATGAGCCGGATGCGCTGCGGGTGACCACCGATGAAATTGACGCGTTCCTTTCCTTTGTGAATGAGGGGCTACCGGGACTTTCCCTGACGCTGGATGTTGTCTGCCATGCCTATGCGGGCTTGCGACCGCTTGTCGATGATGGGTCGACGAACAGCTATAATGCGAGCCGCAAGGCAGAGATTGTCGATCACGGTGCCGAAGGGGGACCTGCCAACCTTGTCTCCGCGATCGGGGGCAAGTGGACCACCTCGCGCCAGATTGCCGAGACGTGCGTCGACCTGGTCGCCCGCAGATTGCAGGCGAACACGAAACGCTGCGATACGGCAGAGGCGCCCCTGCCCGGTGCCGCAGGGAACCACAAGGCCAAGGTTGCGGCTCTTGCTGCCCAACGTCGCGACCTTTCCCCGTCCACAGCCGAAACCCTCGCGCGGAATTATGGCGCGCTGGCCGACAATGTCCTCCTGCACGCAGACTCGGATCGAGCCCTGCTCAGAACGGTGTCGCAGCGCCTTCCCGACATCGCGGCACAGATTGTCCACGCGGTTCGCGCCGAGATGGCGTTCACGCTCGAGGATGTCGTGTTTCGCCGTACGGGCCTGGGCACGCTCGGACCGCTTGAGCCTTCGGCGCTTGCGGAGGTTGCCTCGCTGATGGCGCGGGAACTGGATTGGTCGCCCCAGGAGGTCCAGCGCCAGATCGACTCCATCGCCTGGCGCCATATCCCCTTTTCATCCCAAGGGCGCCAATGAGGACGCTTGCCGTTATCAATCCCCGCTCGGCGGGTGGGCGCACAGGGCGCGAGACCGACACCATCGCGCGGCGGCTGGCGGAGGTGTCAGGACCGCTCTCTGTTGCGCTGACAGAGGGACCGCTGGACGCCTCCCGGATCACGACCCGCGCCCTGCTCGATGGCTTCGAGCGGATCGTTGCCGTGGGGGGCGACGGGACGATCAACGAGGTGGTCAATGGCTTCTTTCATGACGGCGACGTGATCAATCCGGAAGCCGAACTCTCGTTGCTCAACATGGGGACAGGGGGCGACTTCCGGAAGACCTTCGAGATCGGTATCGGGCTGGAGGCTTCGCTCCAGCGCATTGCCGAGGGTCCTGTTCGGCGCATCGATGCGGGCTGCCTGACCTTTGTTGCGCCGGATGGACGAACGGGCACGCGCTACTTTGCGAATATCGCCAGCTTCGGCCTGAGCGGCGATGTCGTCGACCGCGTCAATGCTGCCCGCGTGCTGAAGCGCCTGACGGGCCAGTTCGCCTATACGTGGGGAAGCCTCTCGGCCCTCGTTCGTTTCAGGCCAAAGCCTATCCGGCTGAAGATCGACGACGTCTTCGACGACGTGGTCACGATCTCGACCTGCGCGGTCTGCAACGGCCAGTATTTTGGTGGCGGCATGAAGGTGGCGCCCGATGCCTGCCCGGATGATGGGCTGTTCGATGTCATCGTGATGGG
>JBEIFU010000240.1:0-3916 GCA_040382295.1 Alphaproteobacteria bacterium | reverse complement strand
GGGCTGCAATATTTGATTACATGGAGTTGTTCTACAACCGCCAACGCGCTCACGCGACGTTGCAATATGTGAGCCCGGTGGAGTACGAACGATCAGGAAGTGCCGTCGGATAAACCTGTCCGGAGAACCCGGGTTACCTCACACTGACCCCGATAACACATACCGCTTTTCGGTTCTTGGCGCGCACGATCAGGCGGGCTCTCCCGCCCGGATCAGGTTGCACACAAGGTCGTTGAGAGGAACCGCAATCGAATGTTTGGCAGCCTTTCGCAGGACGACCTCATTGCGGGCTTGCCATTCCGTAGGTTGATTGTTGAGCCGATCGGTGACGATGGATGGTGTATGGAGGTGCGGTCCGCGCGACATGAAGAAAGCGTAAAGCCGCTCACCCAGATCATCACTGAGCTTGGCGCCCTCGGCCTTGCCCACGGCGATCACTTCGGCGGCGAGGGCCTGATAAAGCCTTGCGATTGCAGGGTCGTTCAGCACTTCATTTCCCCGACGTGTGAGCACGCCGATTCCGCCACCGACGGCGTTGATGACGAGTTTCGTCCACGCAGAGGTGAGCCAGTCTTCGACAACAACGATCTGGGCGAATGAATTGGTGAAGGCTTTCTGAAATTGTTCACTGGCTTTGCCGGTCGGCACGTCCAGACGGGCAGGGCCAGTCACGTTCGCTGTGCCAGGCGCGCTGCGGTCACTGGGGCATGCGACCATCGCCGGCACAATCTGGACGTTCGCATTCACAAGCGGCGTGACCCGTTCGACATGCTCCACGCCGTTTTGCAATACCGCCAGTATCGTGTGATCGCCGCACAGTGTTGCAAGCCACGGTGCTGCTTCGAGTGTTTGGTGGGCCTTGGTTGCAAGCATCACCAGATCGAAGGGTCTTGCTGTCGCGAGAGACAAGGGTTGAACCGGGCCGGTGACGTGGCCGCCCTGGTAGGTCACATCGAGTGTCGTGAAGGGCGTGCGTGACGCAATCGCGATGGCGTGACCTGCTTGCATGGCGGCGGCGGCAAATGCACAGCCGATGGCGCCCGGACCGATGACGGCGACGGTGGTCATGGGGTTCTATCCTTGGGTAGGATCTTTTGCGGCGAGAACGAAAGCGAGCGCGATCGCGCCCGGCATGGCCTGCAGGAACAGGATCGAGAGCTTGGCCGTCATGGCGCCAAAAATGCCGGCCATCACGACACAGACCAGAAAGAATATCTTCAGGTCGCGCCGATCACTGATGGCGGACCACAACAGGCCGGCGGCAATGAACCCGTTGTAGAGGCCCTGGTTCGCAGCGAGGACGGCTGTTACGGCGGAGACTTCCGGCGTCATGCCAAAGATGCGCTGGCCCTCAGGCATGGTCCACAAAAACATCTCAAGCCCCATGAACCCGATGTGGAGCAGGGCAACAATCACAATGAGAAGAGTGGACAGAATCCGCACGTGTGCCCCCGGGCCTTCAATGAACGCGGCAAGTCTGGCATGTCGCTGAGTGCATATCCAGCCCATGGTAGGAATAAGGGTCGGACACCAGCACCCTCTGATGCGCGGTTGTCACCCTGTGATGCAGGCCCGTGCTTCGTGTTCCAACGCCGCGATCAGATCGATATAAGGGTTAGGTCCCAAGCTGATACGGGATACGCCAGTGACCGCGAGGGCGCCGATATCTTGTGAGCGGGCAGTCATGACGTTAACGGGAAGTGGGACCCGCGCGCAGAAGCGGGTGATCAAAGACGTATCCTTCAGTCCTGGCACGAATACGCCGTCTGCACCCGCCTGCGCATACGCAGCCGCGCGCGCAACAGCTTCATCGAGCAAACCGGCGTGGTCAGCGTCGGGCGCCGCTTTCAGGAAGACATCCGTGCGGGCGTTGATGAATACCCGAACACCCAAGGCCTCTGCCGCCCTGCGGATGGCGCTCAGCCGCGCGACCTGCTCCGGGACAGTGTATAGGCCGGGCCCATTCACCTTCTGATCTTCGAAATTCAGACCGACCACGCCAAGCGCGAGAAGCCGGCGAACATTCTGACCGACTGCGCTCGGATCTGCTGCGTATCCGCCCTCGAAATCCACCGTAACCGGCAAATCCAAGCTCCGCACGATCCGGTCTGTCACTGAAAGCGCAGTGTCGATCGGAAGCTCTTCCCCATCCTCGTAACCCTGAGCGGCAGCAACTGCCCAGCTACTTGTCGCAATGGCCCTGGCCCCGGCCTGCTGGACAGCTTTGGCGCTGCCGGCATCCCAGACATTGCAGAGGATAAGCGGCTTGTGGGGCATGTGCATGCTGCGGAACAGCTCTGCCTTGTCAGAGTGACGGGTCATGTGGCGGTTTCCTTTTTGGCTTGTCTAAGCTGGCGTTCGATTTCGATCAGGCGCTGCTTGCGCCAGAGACCGCCGCCGTAGCCTGTCAAGCTGCCGTCGGCTCCGATGACACGATGACAGGGGACCATGACCGCGATCTGGTTCGCACCGTTGGCGCGCGCGACGGCCCGAACAGCTGCCGGGCGACCTATCTGACGGGCGATGTCCGAATAGCTGCGTGTTTCACCGACCGGTATCGCGCGCAGCGCGTCCCAGACCTGCTGTGTGAAGGCGCTGGCCGCGAAAGCCAGCGGCGTCGTAAAGCGGTCTGACCGGGCGGCAAAGTAATCAGCAAGTTCAGCCGCTGCCTGCTCCGAAGGCGGCAGAGTGCCAAGGCCGATCCCCTGTTTTTCCGCCGCCATCAATCGCGCGAGTTCTGCGGGAAGCCCTTTTCGATCAACGAATTCGAGTAAGTGGAGGTGACTCGGGCTGCTCACGGCGAGCATGTCGCCGAGCGGCGTCGGTATCCATGTCGCCCGTAACCGGCCGCCTGTCCGCAGGTCGGCCGGAGCGCGACCAAGAAGACGGGCGAAGGCTGCCCGGAAGGCACTTGCCGACTCGAAGCTTGCCTCGTGCTGCGCGGTGATGACTTTCCCGCCGCGCGCCAGCGTCTCGAACCCTTCGCGCAAGCGGCGCTGTCGGGCCATTTCGAGGAAAGTCATGCCAAACTGCCGTTTGAAGCTGCGCCGTACAGTGGAGAGGTCAAAGCCAAGTTCTTCCACGTGGGCTTCAGACCAACGCAGGTCCGGACTCTCGTCCAGGGCCTTCAGAAGGGCAACAATATTCGGATCGGCCGTGGCGGCCGCCTGAAGCGGGTGACACCGCTTGCAGGCTCGATAGCCTGCTGAGATGCATTCTCCGATGGTGGCGAAAAAAGTGCAGTTCTCCACCCTCGGCTTGCGAGCGGGACAGGTCAGTCTACAGAACACGCCAGTGGACGATACGCATACAAAGGCTTGACCGTCGAAGCGACTGTCGCGGGCGAGCAGCGCGGCGTATAGGGTCTCTTGATCAGGCAGGTCGAACAACATGAGGTGCTGCCTAGCATTGCATGGCGGGACGCGTCGTCGCTTTTCGGGCGTCTATTCCATTTGTTATAAGAAACGGGGTTCTCTAATCGCGGCACATAAGTCAACTCCTTCCTTTTCTGCGTCGTCATCACTGCCCCAGCCTGGACCATGGTTCTCTCCGTGATCGGTTCGAGACCGTCACATCATGGCGTTCGGTTGACTTCGGGTGGATCAATGTCAGACGCGCCATCTCGACAGGTTCCCCTGTCGCAGCAACCCCGTTAGCGACCTCACCCTTGCGACCGTCCAGGCTATGGACAGCTAGCAGGTTGTCGAAGTAGTAGCCCAACCCTGCCGTTTGGCTGAGGCCAATTCAAGCCAGATCATGTTCGCCTCGGGCGGAGAACGGTATTGGGGTCGGACCGAATTCCACGATTGAGTAAGCCCCCACCAACCCCACAATCGTCATGGCCGCGTCGCGCGGCAGCGCGTACCGGCCACCCAGGAAATCCTGAGCACTTGTCGCAGGGCACCCGGCGATTCCG
>JBEIFU010000239.1:0-3942 GCA_040382295.1 Alphaproteobacteria bacterium | reverse complement strand
GATCGGGCTGAGCGCAAGGGCATCGTCGAGATGGCGCTGCGCGTCACGGGCCGCACCCAGCATCGACTCCACCCATCCCTGCGAGTAACGCGCCTGCGCATAATTGGGGCTCAGCGTCAGGGCACGCTCGATCCACGGCAGCCCACCTTCCAGGTCCCCCTTCAGGACGAAGGCGCGCCCGCGGGTCAAAAGCCCGAAGGGATCCATGGGATCGCGCTCCAGGCACTGCTCCGCGTAACGTTCCGCGAGGCTCACCGCACCATCCGTGTCGGGGCTGTAACGCAGAAAGGCATTCTGGAAATGCGTAAATGAAAGGCCGGCATAGGCGCGGGCGAACCCTGGCTCGAGGCTGATGGCCCGTTCGAAATGCGATGTGGCAATCGCATTGTCGTGCCGATTGAAACGGTACATGTGGTGCAGGCCCAGATGATACATCGCCCATGCATCGAGTTGCTCCGGAGAACGAAGCCTTGCACGCCGCGCCTCGTTCAGCGGGATGCGGATTTCAAGTGCCATGATGACCGCACGCACGATGGCCTCGCGGACGTCGTGGATGCCGTCCAGCGCCGAATTGAATCGTTCGCTCCACACAATGCCCTGGTCATCGGTATCGCAAAGCTCGACCTGTATCTCGACGCGATGGCCGCGCATCTCGATCGCACCCGACAGGACATAGCGGACATTCAGGGCGTCACGCACGGCAACGATATCGGTGTCGGGTGCGCTGAACCGGAAAGTCGACCCCCGCGCAATCACGAACAGCCAGTGCAACCGGGAAAGTTCGGTGATCAGGTCATGCGGCAGCGCGTGCGCGATGCCAGTTGCGGCCGCATCCACCGAGATCGACCGGAAAGGAAGGACTGCGATGCTAGGTCGGCTTGAAGGCTGCGGGCGGTCGACTAGGGCCGCCGCTAAGTCGGCTGGCTTAGTGATGGCACGGCTTTGCATGCTCACCTCGCCGGTGAAGCGAAAGCCCTGCCCGTGGATCGTGCGGATATAGCGCTGTGTCTTCCCGTCATCGCCCAGCGCCTGCCGCAGGGACTTGATCCGGCTCGTAACAGCCGAATCCGAGACGAAGCGCCCGTCCCAGATCTCGCTGATGATCTCGTCGCGCGGAACCATGCGGTCCCGCCGTTCAACCAGCAGCCGCAGCAAGGCAAAGACCTGAGGCTCGACGGGGACGGCCTGTCCCCCATCACGCAGCTCCATCCGGGCCGTGTCGAGCTCGAAACTGCCAAATATGTAGATCATGCGCTCGCAGACTAGCACGAGCGGGAAACATCTCCACAAAAGCTCCAGACGCTCTTCATGACCGGCGGCGGCGGACCCTGCACTATGCCAGGGTCACAAGGGAGACCCGGAAATGGCGCGTTTTCAGAGCATTCTTGACACGATCGGTCACACGCCCGTGGTTCGTATCAATCATCTGGCGCCGGACCACGTTAACCTTTGGGTCAAGGTGGAAGCCTTCAACCCGCTGGGTTCCGTGAAAGACCGCCTGGCGCTGGGGATCATCGAGGCGGCAGAGAAGTCCGGCCAGTTGCGTCCGGGACAGACCGTGGTCGAGGCAACAAGCGGCAACACAGGCATAGGGCTGGCCATGGTCTGCGCCGCCCGCGGCTATCCGCTGGTCGTGACCATGGCTGACAGTTTCAGCGTCGAACGCCGGAAGCTGATGCGTTTCCTGGGAGCCAAGGTGGTGCTGACCCCCGCCGCGCTCCGGGCGACAGGCATGGTGGCAAAGGCGCAGGAACTCGCCCGGCAGCATGGCTGGTTCTACGCCCGGCAGTTCGAAAACCCCGCGAACCCGGATATGCATGAACGCACGACTGCGCGCGAGATCATGGATGACTTCCGCGGCGAAAAACTCGATTACCTCGTTCTGGGCTATGGCACCGGTGGCACGTTGGGCGGGATCACGCGCGTCCTCTCCCGCGAGACGCCCGACACAAAGATCGTGGTGTGCGAACCTGCAGATGCGCAGTTGCTTGCCAGTGGCCTGCCGCAGGCGCGGAACGCGGATGGCTCGCCTTCAGCCGGGCATCCCGCTTGGAAGCCGCATCCGATGCAGGGCTGGACGCCGGACTTCATTCCCAAGATCACCGGCGACATCGACCTCAAGGCCATTGACCGCCTGCTGCCGGTGACGGGCCCCGATTCCATCCGCGCAAGCCAGCAGCTTGCAGCGCGCGAGGGTATCTTTGTCGGGATCACGTCAGGTGCTGCGTTTGCCGGCGCTCTAGAGATTGCACGCGAGGCGCCGAAGGGCGCCAACATCCTCTGCATACTGACCGATACGGGCGAGCGTTATCTTTCAACGCCATTGTTTGCCAACGTTCCCGTCGACATGACCGAGGAAGAGCTGTCGATTTTCCGCTCAACACCGTTCGGCGTGGCTGCCTGAACCAGGGAGTGACCCATGAGTGACGCTGACCGTGCTCTCGAGGCCGCCTTTGGCCATGCACGAACATTCCTTGACAGCCTGCCGTCACGCTCCGTCGCGCCGGTGGACGGATTGGATGTGCTGCGCCAGAAGATGACCCGCCCGCTTCCCGAGCGCCCGCTTGCTGCACCGATAGTGATCGACGAACTCGTTGCCGATGCGTCCGGCGGCATCATGGGCTCTCAGGGTGGCCGCTTCTTTTCGTGGGTCATCGGAGGCAGCCTGCCATCCGCCATGGCAGCCGACTGGATGGTGTCGGCGTGGGACCAGAATGCGGGCGTGTTTGCCACAAGCCCGGCCGCGGCAGTCGCGGAGGAGGTTGCGGGATCGTGGCTGAAAGCGCTGTTCGGCCTTCCGGCAGAAACGGGCTTTGCCTTCGTCACGGGTGCCCAGATGGCTCACGTCACCTGTCTCGCGTCCGCACGGCACGGGTTGCTCGCGCGGCGCGGGTGGGATGTCGGGGCACAAGGGCTGTGGAATGCGCCCCGCGTACGCGTGCTGGCCAGTCCGGACCGCCACGCGACAGTGGACCGGGCGCTGCGCCTCCTCGGTCACGGCACGGCGTGCATCGAGATGCTGCCGGTTGATGCAAGAGGACGTGTCACCCCAGAAGGCCTGACATCCGCGCTGGCCGCGTCACCGGATGCGGCAATCGTGGTGCTGCAGGCAGGCGAGCTCAACAGCGGTGCATTTGACCCGCTGGAGCTACTGGCCCCGATCGCACGGAAGGCCGGCGCATGGGTGCATGTCGACGGCGCCTTTGGCCTGTGGGCGCGGGTTTCGCCGGCCCACGCTCATCTTGCCAGCGGCATCGAGCTTTGTGACTCATGGGTGACGGATGGGCACAAATACCTCAACGTACCTTTCGACAGCGGCTTTGCGTTTGTGCGGGATCCTTCGACGCAGGTGGCTGCGATGTCGATGGCAACAAGCTACCTGCCTGCGAACGGGGCCGCGCGATCACCGATGGACTGGAACCCGGAATTCTCGCGGCGTGCGCGGGGCTTTGCCGTCTACGCCGCGATCCGCGAGCTGGGCCGCGAGGGCATCGCCGCCCTCATCGACCGAACCTGCGCCCACGCGCGGGCCATTGTAGCGGGTCTTGGCGAACTGCCGCGCACCGATGTCCTTGTGCGGCCCGTCTTCAACCAGGGGCTCGTGCGTTTTCGTTCCGGCAAGCCGGCGGCCACGACCGCCGATGATGACGCCTGTACCGACGACGTGATCAGGCGCATCAATGAAAGCGGCGAGGCCTTCTTCGGTGGCGTCACCTGGAACGGCAGGCGCGCCATGCGCATCAGCGTCTGCAACTGGCGCACGACGGGAGACGACATATCCCGTACGCTCCGCGCTGTCAGCAACGCAATCGACGCCGTCGCTTGACCGCCGGATTTACTGTTCGGAACAAGTCATTCTTGATCTCCCGCAAGTGTGTTTGCTCATTCCGTGACAGGGTTCGATCGCTCGCGGAGAAGCGTGGTTGAAAGGCAACATCGGTC
>JBEIFU010000238.1:0-3975 GCA_040382295.1 Alphaproteobacteria bacterium | reverse complement strand
GATAGAAACAGGGCAGCGGCAACGGCCGCGGAGCGAAAGAAAACATGCATGCAGCCATACTACCCGAAGTCCTGCCACTTCGCTGTAGCGCACAAGCACGCCGATTGAAGATTCAACGGCCGATAGGACGCGGCACTCCCTCGGGAGCGCCGCGCTTCGTCAACACAGAATGACCATCAAAACGTTAGAATTTGTAGCTGAGCCTGACCGTCACCGGCACGGTGATCGACGAGCTGTCATCATTGATTGACGAAAGCCCGAGGCCACCGATCGCCGAGTCATTCCCGTCGAGGTCGCCACGATAGCGAATGCCGGCCTCAGCGCTTACCGAGAGACGCTCGGACACTTCCCATGACGCACCGACATCGACGCCCACGGAATAGGTCGTTGTATCATCGTAGAAGGCAACATTATTGATGTTGATGTCATTCGGCTCGCTACCGACACCGGGAGGAACCGGTACGGCGAAGCTGGCGCGGATCTCATCGACGAACGCGACACCTGCGCGCGCGGCAACATAGGGCTTCACCTTGCCGGAACCAAAGTACTGGCGAACGCCAGCCTCGATGGTGGTGCTCTTGTAGTCCTCAAAAGTACCGTTGACCGGCACCGAACCGCCCAGCGCTGGCACGAAGGCCGTGCCGACCTGGACCGAACCACCATCCGCCTCGGTGCGGCGCACTTCAGCAAAAACCTCACGGTCGCCTTCAAGGCCGTAGCGCCCCTCGATCCCGTAGGTCGTGGCGTTTTCGTAAATGTCATCATAGGCGCGCGATTCAATGCGCAGTTCTGCCGGCACGTCAGGCAGGTTGCCATTCAAAGCTTGCAGTGACGACACGGGGGCAGTCGCACCACCATGGACATCGCCATCAATTGGGATTTCAGTCCCAACACTCACAGAGCCCGCAAACTGACCGGGCTTGAGCGGTGAAGCAAAGGCGGGTGTCACGGCACAGCTTGCCGCCACCACAACTGGCAGATATCTGATCATTGAACTCTCCTCATACCGAACTGGTCGATACAGGGCGATACGAGGTGAATCATTGATGGATCACAGAATTTCGCTGCTCAACATTAAATCCTCGTACAAATTGCCGATGAATACCCCCGCGAGGCGCTGCACGTGACCTTTACGTTAGCGGAACAGGGCGGCGCCAATCATGAACTCAGGCTGTGACCTCGCGGGCAATATCGTCAGGAACAGGCACGGGAAACTCAAGCAACTGCTGCGCCAGCGCCTTGCCTTGAGGATCGTTGCGCAGACTTGCGACACCGCCACCACCAAGCGCGTCGTGCAACAGAAAGTTGAGCGCGTGCGCGCCCGGAAGATCGAAGCGCTCGACCCTGCCCTTGCCGCCGTCGAACAGATGCGCGAACCAATGCGCCACCGCGGCCTCGGTCAAGGCGGCACGAATGTAGGGCGCGTAGGCAGTCTTTCGCGCCATCACGCCAATATTCGAATTATTCCCCTTGTCTCCCGAACGCGCGAACGCAAGGCGGATGAGCGGGACATGCACTGTCGTCCCACCAACAGCAGCCGACACCGCTGGTCGCTTGATCATGGAGGGACTGAAACCACCGGTCGTGTCTTGTGGCGTGTCGATGCTGCGTTCACCGACATGGACCGCAACAGTTACATCCGCCTTGGGGATAAGACAGGCGAAATGGCGTACGACCGGGGTCACCTTCGGCCGCAGGCCTGCGTAGCCCGACGTCCCCGGCGCGAAGGACGTGCCAGAGGACGTAAGCTCGCGCATCATGGCCTCGAGCGGCTCCTTGCGCGGATGTTTGGCGGCAAGCTTGAGGATCGCCTCGCGCCCGCCCGTCTGTCGCGCCTGGGCACCGTAGGTATCTTCGGCGCCGAGAACCTCAATCGACGTCTCGGTGTACGGTCCCCAGTTGCGCTGACGCAGGATTGTCTCCATACGCTTCAACACGGCCTCGCCCGTGCGGCGGGCCTTGGCCGCAGCATCGATGCCACCGATCGAGACAAGATTGCCGATCCGATAGCCATCCTCGTAGGTGGTCGAGCACTTGTAGCTCGCCGTTGGCGCATAACCCCTGGCATTTGCAACGCGCACGCGATCCTTGCCAAGCTGCTCGAGCGTCACCCCGCTGAAATCACACACGACGTCCGGCAGCATGTAGGCCTGCGGATCACCGATCTCGTAGAGCATCTGCTCGCCCACGGTGCCGACAGAGACAAGGCCACCTGTGCCTTCAGGCTTGGTCGCAATGAAGCTGCCATCCGCCGAAACCTCGGCGATTGCATAGCCGATATTCTCCCAGTCGGGGACCTGGTCCCAGTCGGTGAAGATGCCGCCGCAGGCCTGCGCGCCGCATTCAACGATGTGGCCTGCAAGGCTTCCGCCGGCAAGCTTGTCGAAGTCTTTCGGCGTCCAGCCAAACTCGTGGATGCAGGCACCCAGCGTGACAGCACTGTCGACGCAGCGTCCAGTGATGACGACGTCCGCCCCGGCAGCCAGCGCCGCGGCGACCGGAAAGCCCCCGAGGTAGACATTCATGCTCACAGGCTTTTCAGGGAGCACCTGCCCCGTGAACATTTCACGGATGTCGGCTTTCTTCCATTTGTCGAGTTGAGGAAGGACATCGTCCCCCTCGACATAGGCAACCTTCAGGTCCACGCCCTGCTTGGCCAGCAACGCCTCGAGCGCCTTTGCACAGCCTTTTGGATTGACGCCACCTGCATTCGCGATGACCTTGATTTTCTTCTCGGCCACCTCGCGCGCGATCTGCGCCATGGTCACCGTCACAAAGTCATGTGCATAGCCAAGGTTCGGATCTTTCTCGCGCGCACGCGCAAGGATCGACATGGTGATCTCGGCCAGATAGTCAAAGACCAGATAGTCGATATTGCCGTGCCGGACGAGCTGCGGGGCAGCAGTGAAACTGTCCCCCCAGAAGCCCGACGCGCAGCCGATGCGGATGGTCTTGGTCACGTGTTTGTCCTTGCTAGTTTCGAGCCGAGTGGTTCACGCGAACGCGCGAATATGCGTAACCCCTTCATCACCCCAACGATTTCATGAGGTTTTTGGCGATGACGAGTTGCTGGACCTGACTCGTCCCTTCGTAGATCCGGAAAATGCGAACGTCGCGGTAGAAGCGCTCGACGCCGTAATCGGTGACATAGCCCGCGCCACCATGGATCTGCACCGCACGATCGGCGACGCGGCCGACCATCTCGGAGGCAAAGTACTTGGCACACGAGGCTTCCATGGTGACACTCTCGCCAGCGTCACGCTTGCGGGCGCCGTCCAGAACCATGCAGCGCGCAGCGTAGGCTTCGGTCTTGCTGTCGGCGAGCATGGCCTGGATAAGCTGGAATTCCCCGATCTTCTGGCCGAACTGCTCGCGTTCCATGGCATATCTCGCAGCGTCGCGGATAAGACGCTCTGCCACACCCACGCAGACAGCGGCGATGTGCAGCCGGCCGCGGTCGAGCACCTGCATGGCGACCCGGAACCCCTGGCCCTCCAGGCCCAGCAGGCATGATGCGGGGACATGGCAGTCCTCGAACACGACATCGCAGATATGCGCGCCCTGCTGGCCCATCTTGCGCTCGGGCTTTCCGATCGTGATGCCCTTGAGGTTCGATGGCACGAAGAAGGCCGATATCCCCCCTGCACCCTTGTTCGATGGGTCGGTGCGCGCCATCAGGGTGAAAACCTGAGCCTTGTTGGCGTTCGTGATGTAGCGCTTGGTTCCATTGACCACATAATGGTCGCCCTTGCGGATGGCCGTGGTCCGGACCGAAGCGGCATCGGAACCTGCACCTGGCTCTGTCAGGCAGAACGAGGCGATGGCCTCGCCACTGGCCAGCTTGGGCAGCCACTCCTTCTTCTGGGCATCATTTCCGAACATGACGACACCCTGGCTGCCGATGCCGACATTGGTGCCAATGACCGAGCGGAAGGCAGGCGAAGTCTGACCCAGCTCGAAGCAGACCAGCACCTC
>JBEIFU010000237.1:0-3992 GCA_040382295.1 Alphaproteobacteria bacterium | reverse complement strand
GGTGAAGATGATGCCTGCCATCACGCCGTAGCGCGAGGCTGTGATCTGCATCATCCAGCCGCGGATCAAGATCTCCTCGGTCGACCCCTGCAGGATGAACGCGAGCCCGTAGGCGGCAAAAATGGCGAGGGCGGCGGGGGGTGCCGTAAGGAAGGCGCCGTCAGCCTCCACACGATAGCCACCGAGGAGGACGATGAGCAGGACCACGATCGCAAGGCTCGCAAGCCCCCCGAAGAGGCCGCCGACGAAGGGGATGACAGGATTGCCCCGCAGGCCGATGGCGTCGAGGCGACCCCGCTCGAAGAACCAGATCCAGAGGAACAGTGGCACAAGCGCCAGCGCGAAGCCAGCGCCAATGCCGAAGGCTTCCCTGTAGGCCGTGCCCGTCTTCTGGTCGATGGCCGGGTCGAAGGTTAGGGGGGCGCCAAAGCCCGAGAGGTTCCAGATCAGAACGGCAGCAAGCGAGCCGAACAGCAGGAATGCGACGAGAAGGATGACCGTTGCGAATGTCCAGGTCCGACGCTGGTTTTCCGTCCGTGGAGCAAAGATGTCGGCGCCCTGCAGATTGAACATGGTGTCCCCTTTCCAGCTGTTGTACATGGCATTTGAGGCAGGCAGGGGCAAGCCGGCACGCGGGGTGCCGGCTGATCACTATTCCGTGTGCTGGGCGCGGATCCTTCGGGCTGGCTCAGGAAACCCCGACAACGCCTCCGTCGCAGGCAATGGTCTGGCCGACGATGTATTGGCCTGCGCGCGACGACAGGAAGATGGCAAGGCCAGCAATGTCTTCCGGTGTGCCGACGCGCCCCGACGGGTTGTTCTTGCCGATCACGTCCCAGTCGACATCATCCGTCTTGCCGCCGAACCCAACGCCAGTTGACAGCATCCAGGTCGGGAAAGGGCCAGGCGCGATATTGTTGCAGAGGATGTGCTCATTGGTGAGATGGGCAGCAAGGAAGCGAGTGAGGTGGTGGACCGCGGCTTTGGACGCGCCGTAGGAGAAGGTCGAAAACACTGCCGACTTCAGGCCATCAATGGAACCGATATTGATGACCCGCGCCGGGTTATCGGCGGTCGCCGCCTTGCGCAGGAGCGGCAGCATCTTCTGTGTCGTGAAGAACACGCCCTTGACGTTTGTATCCATGACCTTGTCCCAGCCGATCTCCGGGAAGTCGTCGAGGGGAGCACCCCACGCCACGCCTGCGTTGTTGATCAGCACGTCGAGCTTGCTTTCACGGGCAGACAGGCGCTCGGCAAGGGACTTGACGCCGTCGACCTGCGAGAGGTCGGCAGGAAGGGAGATGCACTCGCCCTTGTAGGCTTCCGAGAGCTTCTTCGCCGTCTCGTCGCAAGCGGCGGCCTTGCGGGCCGAGATGTAGACCTTGGCGCCGCCAGCAAGGAAGCCCGCCGCAATCATCTCGCCGATGCCGCGAGAGCCGCCGGTGACGAGCGCGACCTTGCCGCGGACGGAGAAGAGATCGTTGAACTTCGGATACATGCTGGCGGTTCCTTCCGGCAGTCGGTTGTGGGTCGGTTCACCGATCATGCCCCGGCGCGCCGGTCGTGATCAACCGTGAGCCGTGCTGCCTGTCAACCCGCGCCGGGGAACGGTGAAGCCGGTTGGAAGGCGAGCGCAAGGCCAAGAACGACAAGCGCGAGGCCACCAGCGATGCTGAGGGCCAGGTAAGCCCTGTCCAGCCAGCCATCCATCGAGCCTGCGATGGTCAGTGCCGTCGCGCGCGCCGTGGATGCAAGGGCAGCAAGGATGGCAACCGTAATACCAGTCCCCAGGGACATCGCCGCCGTGCCCATCACGCCCAGGATAAAGACGCCTTGGGCGAGGGCGAAGAGCAGGACGAAGATGGCTCCCATGCAGGGCCGGGCGCCGATGGCCAGCACGATGGCAAGACCCGCGCGCCAGTCCTTGGCCTCCTGCGGCGTCACGACCGCGTGGGCATGCCCGTGATGATCACACGCATGGTGGTGGTCATGCGCCTCGCAGGTACCCGCGTGGTGGGCTGCGTGGTGGTGCGCCTGCGCCTTCTGCGCTGCAGGCTTGCGACGCTGCCAGAGCGACTGCACGGCACGCGCGACAAGCCAGAGGCCAACAGCAACAATGACCCAGGCGCTCGCGGTTTCAAGCAAGGCAGCCACACCTGCCACGTCGCGGCTGATGAAGCCAAGCAGGGCTGCAAGCACGGAGACCAGCACAATGGCGGTGATACCCTGCGCAGCCGCAGACAGAAGCGACAGGCTGATGCCGCGGCGAACGGCGCTCTCGTTGCCCACGAGATAAGCCGAGATGATCGCCTTGCCATGCCCGGGTCCCGCGGCATGAACGACACCATAGAAGAAAGACAGGCCGATCAGCCAGGATGCTGCGATGAGGGAGCCTTCGTCCTTCACGGCGCGAACGGCCTTGGCAAGACCGCGCCACAGGTCACTCTGTACCTGTTGCAGCCACGCCAGCAGGCTTGACCACCACGACAGATCTGCTGTCGATGCAGCCACCGCCGTGTGTGCGACCGGAAGGTCGGCAAGCGCCATTGCGACCAAGGACAGAGTGCCGAGCGCCATCAGCGTCAGGCCTTGCATGACACCTCGACCACGGCAGCATTCGTGCTGCCCAGAACATTATCCTCGGGCGCGATCATGCGGATGCTCGACGAGAGATTGTATCCGGTAGGCCGTGCCGTATCGACGCGCACGAGCGCGTGGCTGCAGGAGCCGGGCGCTCCGATGAGTGAGACAGGTGTCGCGGCCGCGGGGCTGATGTCAACGTAGTAGGACGGATCGACACTGGAGAAGCGCATGCGGGTCTTCGCCGGATTGACAGGCTTGGCGAAAGGCAGACGAAAGGCAAAGGTCAGCTGCCCATCCTTGACGATCGCCCGCGCATGGGTTGGCACTGGATTGTCGATCAGGCGGCCATCCATCTCGATGAAGGTGAAGTGACGGAACTGCTTGAGATTCGTGGCAAAGCTGCTGGCCAGTTGCTGGAGCTCGCTGGGATCGAATTTTCCGTTCCCGTTGCTGTCGATGCCGTCCGTCGTGAACTGGGTATAGAATTCGTCGAAGGTCCACGAGATGCCGATGGCATCGATCTCACCAGCCTTGTTGAAGCTGATGGCCGAACGCATTTCGATGAAGACATGCGGATGGGCCTGCGCCACCGGGGCGAGTGCCAGGGCGGGAAGCAGGCCGAGGGCGAGGTGAGCCTTGCGCATGCTCCTGCATAGCCGATCCCGAATTCACAGGGAAGGCGCGAGGCGAGCCGGAAATTTCCATTTATGCCATGGGGAAAGCAGCGCCGCGCGCGCTCAGCGCATGTGTTCCCAGAAGTCGCGTTCGTCCTCGAGGCGCGTGCTCTCGTCGGCCCTGAAGTCGCCTCGGGAAATAACGCCAAGAAGGCGCCCGTGCTCGACCACGGGAATGTGACGAAAGCCACCGTCCCACATCGTGCGCAGGGCATCCAGCGCATTCTTGTTGGGCGTCAGTGTGGTGGGCTTCGGCGTCATCACCTCTGACAGCCGTGTGCTCTCGGGCATGCGTCCTGCGGCCACGACGCGGCACACGGCATCACGTCCGGTAAAGATGCCGACGAGTATGCCGTGTTCGTCGGTGATCAGGATCGATCCCACACGCGCATCGCGCATGCGCTCGCAGGCAATTTGCACTGTTTCCGACGGGCGCATGGTGACGGGGCGCTGGTGGAAGACCATATCCGAGAGCTTGCGCATGGGAAGGCTCCTGTTTGACGAGGTCCGAGCCTCGCTTCTAGATGCATCGGGCCACCCCGCGCCTTGACCTTCGTCAATGCCCTGCACGCAAAGGGGTTTTTTGTTGTTTCCCCATTTGAGCGCCTTGGCCGAGCTCAAGTTCGCCTGAGAGGCGAAGCTTGGTGTGGCCTTTCGGTGCCGTACCCGCTTGATCGCGTCAACCATGTTGACGACGCGAGGGTTTGTGTGAAGCTTCTGCCATCGCCATCGGGG
>JBEIFU010000236.1:0-4011 GCA_040382295.1 Alphaproteobacteria bacterium | reverse complement strand
GTCGGAGGACTTGTCCCATGACTGCACCGGAAGTGATAACCAAGACGGGGGAATTTGTCTGCTGGCTCGCCGATAGCGCAGGTCGCAGCCTCCACGTTGATCTCGCTTGCACCCCTCGAGGGTATTTCGAGAGCGGCATGGGCGTGCTGGCCCTGGCTTTAGTCGTTTTGCTGGCTGCCGTCCATGAAGCCCGGCGCAGGCGCAACAGACCCGAAGGTTACTTGTAGGTTCTCGCGCCCGGGGTGTTAGGACTCCGGCTGATGGGCCGATGCGGGAACGTGATCACGTTTTCGGCAATCGGGTCGACCGAGGGCCCAGCGCTGGTTGGCGGCTCGGCTTTACCCTTGCCGTGCGAAGCTCCTTGCGATGACATCTGCACTGATGGGTGGAGCGAGTAGGCCAGGAACGCATAACCCGGAAAAAGCAGCATGAAACCGCGCGCGATCTGTGAATGAACGTCCTCATTCATTCCGGCAGCTGCCAGATCGGCATAAAGGCCAAAGGCCCCGCCCAACACCAGCACCAGTCCGACGACGAAACATGCCGACTTCAACCCTGAACTGCCCATGACACCAATGCTCTTTCTGCCAGGATGCTGAGAAGTTTAGGGGCTTGGGCTCAACGGCAGGTAAACAGCTTCGGTGCAGGATTTACGAGAATCAGCGACATCCAGGGTGAACGGAAACTTTATTCATTGCGGGCGCTTCGCCCCTTCCGATTGAGCCCAACGGCCAAGACGCGGGCTAGGGAATCACGCCGCATGCGATACGGGCTCCGCCGCCGCCCAGGGGCTGGGGCTGGTCGGAATAGTTGTCGCCGCCGGCATGGATCATGATGGAACGGCCGCGGATATCCGACAGCGCGAGGCGCGGCGCGGTCAATGTCACGTCCACTTTGCCGTCGTCGCCTACCAGCAGCGCCGGGAGGTCGCCACGATGGCCTTGTCCGTGCGGACCTTCATGCCGCCCCGTCGTCGTGCCATCGAAATGACCGCCTGCCGCGAGCGCGGCTACCGGCTTGCCATCGCGAAGAGCCGGGCCGCAATCGCCCTTCTCATGCACGTGGAACCCCCTCTGACCCGGCGGCAAGCCTTCCAGCCTTGCTTGGATCGTGAGGCCTGAAGCAGCGTCCGCCAGCGTGACGGCGCCGATGGCAGCGCCGATCCCGGTCTCTGAAACGCTGAACATGCGCACGACGACAGTCGGGCCCTGCGCCGCGCCTGCAGTTTCGTCGACACTTTCGCAGGCGCTGAGCAGTGGCAGAACGGCAACAAAAGCAAGTGCAAGACGCATCATTATCCCTCCAACCTTCTCACCTGACGACGCGCGGCGGGACCCAGAAGCTGCGCGCTTCGACACGTGCCGCCTCCATGCCAGCGGTGGGGAACCTGCGTCAAGAACCGTGCAAGGCAGGCTTTAACTCGTCCTTAGCCAAAACAGGGTTATGTTTCGGTCGTTTCGGCGTCTGGCCGGACTGAAAAGACGAACATTGGGATCAGCCAATGAAGAACCTGCTTCGCAAACTGGTTGCCCCCTCATCTGTCCGCGTGAATGCCAAGAGCGCTGACGAAAACAGTCCGTGGGGCGACGAAGCCATCGCGGCGTGGAGCGAGGTCATGGGGCGCGATGCGGCTGAACTCTGGATCGCGGCCAACACCTCGCGCAGTCCAGGCAGATCGACCACTGCCCCGCTCGGCTAATGTTACGGTGACATGATGATTCATGCCGGGATGCTCCGACTTGGGACCTATCCGAAAGTGGTAGCCCATTAGGACAGGATACTGCACGCAGGAATGGAATCCTCGTACGCGGCTGTCGCGGTGCAAGAGATGGCCGCGACGCGTTGTCCCCGAAATGCAGATTAACCATCTTTTGGCCGATCTGCGGGTTGACCCGGCCCAGTCCGCTGCTAAGTAGCGGCGTAACTGGGTAGGCGCCGCTTCCCCGCGGCGTCCGGTTCTAAAAGGGGTAATTCATGAGATCGAAGTTCTTTCTGCTTGGCACCGTCGCCGCGCTGTCCGTAATTTCCGCGTCGAACTCCGACGCACACCAGCAGGGCTGGTATATCGGCCTTGAGGCCGGCGCGAACTGGATCGACGACAACAATTTTTCGCTTGAGTCCGACACAGGCTTTTTCGATGGGGTTGTTGGCTCCACGGAATTCGATACCGGTTGGGCAGCGCTCGGGACCGTGGGCTATGGCTTTGCCAATAACTGGCGGATCGAACTTGAAGGCGGGTATCGTTCCAATGACCTGACGGCGAGCTTCGAGGTTCCCGCAGTCACAGTGCCCTCTGCCCCATTGGCCTTGAGCGCCGCAACTGCTTGGCCCCGCGTGATCGACAGCGTTGACGGTTCCCTGGAAGAATGGACGGCCATGATCAACGTGATCTATGACGTTCCGCTCACCGAGACTCTCGACCTCAGCATCGGCGTCGGTGCCGGTATCGATTTCTCCAATCTTGAAGTCGCAGGTGTCGATGATAGCGACACCAACTTCGCCTATCAGGCGATCGTGGGCCTCAGCTACGCGATCAACAAGCGCCTCGACCTGACCCTCACCTACCGCTACCTGAATGTTGACGCGCCGACTTACTCGGCCGAGGTTTCGAAGGACTACTATGCAGCCAATCTCGAAGATATCGAGAAGCACACGGTCACCGTCGGCCTGCGCTACGACCTCTATGAGGATCAGGCACCGGTCGTCGTGACCCCGCCGCCTCCGCCGCCTCCGGCTGCAGAGCCGGTGCAGTACGTGGTGTTCTTCGGCTTCAACAAGTGCAACATCACGGCAGAAGCCGACGCCGTCCTGACGGAGGCAGCCTCGGCTGCAAAGACCCAGGGCGCAGCCTCGGTGCTGATCGTCGGCCACACCGATACGGTCGGCTCCGACAGCTACAACCAGAAGCTCTCCGATTGCCGCGCCAACGCCGCCAAGTCAGGCCTGGTCGCCAAGGGCATCGGCGAGGGTCAGATCTCGACCAACGGTCGCGGCGAGACGGAACTGCTGGTCAAGACCGGAGATAACGTCAAGGAACCGCAGAACCGTCGTGCGACGATCGACCTGAAGAAGTAAGTCGCAACGGCCGGGAAACCGGGCCAGAATGCACGAAGGGCGGGTTTATCACCCGCCCTTTTCCTTTTGCCGGCTTCCCTGGAACTGCACAGGCCTGGACCTGCACAGGGTTGAAGTGGTGGCAGGTATGCAGGAGAGTAACTGACGCGCGTTTCGCAATCCTCAAGGAATAGAGCCGTCATGAAACTTGGACCCAGAACCCGTATTGCACTGACGCTCATGGCGGCCGTGGCGCTCGCCGGATGGGCGCTCTGGCAGCAGTACTGGTACTACCTGCCAGGCGTCATGCAGGCCTTGCGGGATCCTGTGGGCGAACACCGTGTCGTGGACTGGAGGGCTGCTGCGAACGCTCGCCAGGGGGACGGCAATCTTCCGAACATTGTTCTCATCGTAGCCGACGACCTCGGGTACAATGATATTTCGCTGAATGGCGGAGGTGTTGCCGGTGGCATCGTGAAGACCCCGCATATCGACTCCATTGCGCGCAACGGCATCGACTTCCAGCGCAGCTATGCCGGCAATGCGACCTGCGCCCCGTCCAGGGCCGCCATGATGACAGGACGCTTTGCAACGCGCTTCGGCTTCGAGTTCACGCCCACCGGTCTGCAGCATGCCAAGGTCATTGGTGTTGCCGATAACGCATCGCCATGGCCGACGATCTTCCATGCCGAGCACGAAGCGACCTATCCGGCCACCGGCGACATGCAGGTGCCGATGACCGAGGTCATGCTGCCAGAACGGCTGCGCGAGCGCGGCTACCGAACCCTTGGCGTCGGCAAATGGCATCTGGGAGATTCGCCCACCTCGCGGCCCGAAGCACGAGGCTTTGACGCCTTTCTGGGCTTCAACTCTGCGACAACTCTCTATCTGCCCAAGAATGACCCGCAGGCCGTCAACGCCGAGAACCCAGCCTATCCGCCGGACAAATTCCTCTGG
>JBEIFU010000235.1:0-4072 GCA_040382295.1 Alphaproteobacteria bacterium | reverse complement strand
TGCAAACAGCGGATCCCAGAAGCCCTTGGTGTTTACGAACACGATGGGTTTGCGATGCAATCCCAGTTGTGACCATGTCATAGCCTCCAGCACTTCCTCCAGCGTGCCGATCCCGCCGGGCAGGATGACAAAGGCATCAGCAAGCCCGTGCATGCGTTCCTTGCGGTCGTGCATGTCGGGTGTGATGACAAGCTCGGTCAGGCTTGTGAGTTCGATTTCTCGTGCACGCAGGAACTGCGGGATGATGCCCGTGACCTCTCCGCCGGCCTCGAGTGCGGCTTTTGCGACTTCACCCATGAGGCCAATGGAGGCTCCACCGTAGATGAGCCGCGCCTTGGCCTCGGCGATGTGGCGGCCGAGGGTGCGCGCGGCTTCGGCGTAGGCCGGGTCATTGCCTTCCGATGAGCCACAGAACACACATACACCAAGCAATTTGTTCATCGATCTTGTCCGCTTCCTTCCACGGGTCGGGCTGAGAATACATGGGTGTTGTAAAGAATGTCAGGCAATTGGGGCCTGATTGCGCCCCGAAAGCTCAGCGTTTTTGCGTCAGTGGCCTGATTTTGCGCTTGGCGACCTGGGTTTGATCGGTAACGATGGAACAGGGGCTCGGTCTGGCTCAAAGGGGGTAATATGAAAATTCGCTATGGCGTGGCGCTGGCAATCATATTTGGGGCTGTAGGGCTGGCGCTTGCATCGCAGTCGGTGGTTGACCAGCGCGTTGCAGGCATGAAGTCACTCAAAGGCGCCATTCGCGGTGCGACCAGCGCGGGCGATGCAGAGGGTGCGCGAGAGAGCCTCGGCAAAGCCATTGCATATGCGAGATCAATTCAAGATCGATTTCCCAAGGGTACAGGGGTCGGTGATCCTGGCATCGGCAGGACACGTGCCAAGCAGGAAATCTGGAGCAAGCCTGTGGCCTTCAAGACTGAGGCGAACGGATTTGTTGCTGCGTTGGAGGCGGCCAGCGCTGCTGCTGGCGATCCTGCAGCTTTCGACACTGCCATGGGCACAGTCAAAAAGTCCTGCAGCAGCTGTCATGATGCCTTCCGAGGCCCGGCGATCGATTAAGTCATGACGCTGCTTCATACGACGAGTGCTGCCCTGCTTGTCACTGTCCTGGCTGTTGTTGCGTGGCTTGCCTCGCCCGCTCGGACTTTCGTGCAATTGCCATCAGGCCTCACCAGTTCAGCTGCAGGCATGATCGAGCGCGGTGCCTATATGGTCCGTGTGGCGGGCTGTGTTGCGTGCCATACGGACAGCCAGCGTGGCGGCCAACCTTTTGCGGGCGGGCGTGTGCTCGAGACAGCTTTCGGGACTTTCCATGCGCCGAACATTACGCCGGACGTTACGACCGGGATCGGTCGCTGGAGTGATGAGGATTTTGTTCGCGCGGTCGTGCACGGGGAGGGAAGGGGTGGTCAGCATCTTTATCCTGTTTTTCCGTACACGTCGTATTCGCGGATGCGCGTCGAGGATGTTGTGGCCATCAAGGCCTACCTCTTCACTCTGCCGCCTGTCCGTGCATCCGTTCCGGATAACAATGTCGGGTTCCCCTACTCGTGGCGCGGGCTGATGCGAGGCTGGAAATTGCTTTATCTCGATGTGTCGCCTTCGCCGGAGACTGTGGAGGGGCGCAGTGCAGAGTGGGTGCGTGGGCGCCAACTTGTGGAGGGGCCAGGTCATTGCGGCGAATGCCACACCCCGCGCGGGTTGCTCGGTGCAGTTGATCCGTCGCGTGCGTTGCAGGGCCAGGTAGACGGTCCCGAGGGCTGGCGCGTACCAGCCCTGGCCGGCCCGCGGGCCGCAGGTTTCGCCCAGTGGTCGATCGACGAGATCGAAACCTATCTTGAAACAGGTGAAAAGCCTGATTTCGACGCTGCGCAGGGGCCCATGAAGGAGGTCATCGCGCAAAGCACACGGTTTTTGCGCCCAGAGGATCGGCAGGCCATGGCTCTATTTTTGAAGTCCTTGAACGAATAAGCTGTTGAAAGATCAGCAGGTTGCCTTGTGGGGCGAGCTGCCGGGCCTAAAGTGCGGATTCTAAACCTAGGAATTTGTGCATCATGGCCCGCGTTATTGTCGTTCTGACCTTGCTTGTCCTGATCACGTCCGGGATCTTCTATCTGACGCGCCAGGGGGCAGGGCCTTCAGGCGGTGACGGGCGAACAACCGTGGAGCTCCCATCCGGTGCGTCGGCGGAGGGTGGGTCCGTGCTGATACCTTCATCGGCTCAGGACGTGGTTGGCAGTCCAGCGGCCGGCGCGGCTCCGGCAGTTGCGACGGTGGGCATTGATCGAACGGGACTTGCCTCGCTGACTGGAACGGCGGCGCCTGGCAACAGTGTTGAGGTTCTCCGTGATGGAAAGAGGTTGGGCGAGTCGCTGGCGGGGAAGGATGGGAGCTGGACGGCGGCCGTCAAGGTGCCGACTGTGCAGAAGCCGTTCAGCCTTGTTGTCCGCAGCAAGAGCGATGGTTCCGACTATGTCGAGGGGCCACAACGTATACTGGTGAGCCCGCCTGAGCGTGCAGGCGGGTTGCCGATCCTCCGGATTGTGGCTGCAGATGACGCGGGAGATGCGCTGTCTGTCAATGCCGCGTCAGGCGCTTCGCCTGAACCGACAGTTGGCATCATCATAGAGGGTGTGGATGCTGATGAAGGCGGGGAGGTCCGCCTTTCAGGCCGGGCGGATCCCGGCGCGACCGTGCGGCTGGAGATGGCAGGGAGTCGAGCTGGTTCTTCCCGTGTCGGGGATGATGGACGTTGGTTGCTGACGGCACGTAACAAGACGGGTGTCGAGGTCAAGTCGGTGCGGGTAGTCCTGGAGACCGAAGCAGGTGTGCAGCTTGATGCTTCGTTGCTGCCGCTGCGGCTTCCCGCGCCTGCGACGGTAGCATCGGCTTCGAATGCTGACAGTGTTCGCTCTGGTGCGGCGCGCCCGGCCAGGGGGGGCTGGATCAAAGTGCGACGCGGTGACAGTCTCTGGAAGCTTGCCCGGCGCCACTATGGCGATGGGGCGCAATGGACCCGTATCCTCAAGGCTAATCGCAAGCGCATCAGGAACCCCGACTTGATCATGACAGGATGGCGCCTGCGCCTGCCTTAAGCCTGCGGCTTTTTGCTGGAAACGGGCAGGCCGATGGCTTAAGCCGAGGGCATGCCTCCAATGCCCGGAAAAGCAACTGTTGCCGCTGGCGATGCCCATCAGGGGCGAAGCCGCCTTGCCACTGCGCAGACGATCCTGCCCTATCTCTGGCCTGAGGGTCGGCTGGATCTGAAGGCGCGCATCGTGATTGCGATGATCGCGCTCGTGCTTGCCAAGGTTGCCACGCTTGCCTTTCCCCTTTTCTATGGTGCGGCCGTTGATGCGCTGGGTGGAAATGGCCAGGCCATTCAGGCGGTCGGGGTGGCGATCTCGTTCATGCTTGCTTTTGGTGTCGCGCGCATTCTCATGCAGGGCTTTGCGCAGCTGCGTGATGCGATTGCCTCACGCGCCGTCTATAACGCCGTTCGTGCCGTTGCAGGAAAGACGTTCCGGCATATCCATGCGCTGTCGCTGAGGTTTCACCTCGAGCGGAAGACCGGCGGCCTCACGCGCGTCATCGAGCGGGGCACAAAGGGTATCGATATCCTTCTCTTCTATGTGCTGTTTTCCATTGTGCCGACAGTGCTCGAGCTTCTGCTCGTCTGCGGCTATCTTTGGTGGGCCTATCACTGGGGCTATGTTGCCATCACCATTGTCACGGTGCTGATCTATGGCTGGTTCACGATCCGGGTGACTTCGTGGCGGACCGAGATCCGTCGGCGCATGAATGACAGCGACACCGAAGCCAATACCAAGGCCGTCGACAGTCTCCTGAATTACGAGACCGTCAAGTATTTCAATAACGAGGCGCACGAGGCGAGCCGCTACGACCATGCCATGGCGCAGTTCGCGGATGCCTCGGAAAAATCGCAGATGTCATTGTCGTTCCTGAATGCTGGCCAGGCGGCTATCATCACGGTCGGCCTGGTCGGTGTCATGTGCCTGGCGGCCTATCATATCTCGACCGGCCAGATGACGATTGGCGG
>JBEIFU010000234.1:0-4094 GCA_040382295.1 Alphaproteobacteria bacterium | reverse complement strand
TGCCTCGCGCGCGAGGACGTGCTGGTTCGTGTCTCGAGCGAATGCGCCCAGCGATAGTACCATCGCCAGGATCATGATGCCTTGCAACATCACGTGGCGCGCCGCGCGTGCCGCATCATCGTCCTGGCCCATGCGCACGCGCTGGACTGCTTCATCGACGCTTACGAGAGCCAGGCTGACCAGGGCCGCTATGGCTGCCAGTGTGATGGCCTTCAGCAGTCCCGGGTCCATACCTGTGAGATTGCTGCCCAGGCCCAGGATCGAGGGATGAAGCACGCAGGCAAACGCAACCATCACCAGGAGCAAAATGAGGGCACTGCCGAGATGGATGAGATTGTCCTGCCGGGCACTGGCCCGCCATTCAAGCTGCAGGCATAGAAACACGCCGCCCGCCGCAACGCCGACGAAGAAGCCCTCAGCCAGTGCGCGAAGCTGTGCGCCGCCCGGTGCAAAGCCGCCGTCAGGCAAAAGCTGCCTCGCCAGGGTCTCCACGGCCATTACGGCCACGAACACACAAGCGACCAGCAGGCGCGCGTCTCTCGGATTGTGCCTCATGGTCTGAACGGTAACAGAAACCTGTCAACCGAAGCCTAACTGGTCGCGCATGAGGTGGGGTATTTCCGGCGTCGCGAAATTCGGTATTTACCATAATCCGAATGTACAGCGAGAGCCGCCGCATCACCCTTTTTTGACTTTGCTGCACCCCGGACCGCTGCTAAGCCGCTCGGGTATCGCGCCTCGTGCCTCGGAGGAACCCCCATGATTGATCGCCGCCAACTTCTCGCCGCAGGAACTACCCTTGCTGTTCTGCCAATCACCCCGCTCCCGGCCCTCGCCGCGGGCGCCAGTCCACAGGCACCCCGACCCATGAAAAAACCCAAGACCATCACTCAAGTCGGCCGTACCCGAACCGACGAATATCAGTGGATGAAGGACGACAACTGGCAGCAGGTCCTCAAGGACCCATCGGTCCTGCGCGCTGACATTCGCGACCACCTGCTCAAGGAGAATGCCTGGTTCGACGCCCGCATGGCCGACACCAAGCGCCTTCAGGAAAAGCTTTTCGAGGAAATGAAGGGTCGCACCAAGGAAGATGACAGCTCGGTGCCGATGCCCGACGGCGTCTGGGCCTATTACGCTCGGTTCGACAAAGGCGCCCAGCATCCGATTTACGCGCGCACGCCGCGCAATGGCGGGAAAGAGGAAGTCCTCCTTGACGTCGAAACGATGGCGAAGGGAAAGGCCTATTTCCAGGTCAGCGCCACGGCTCAGTCACCTGACCATAAGCTTTATGCGTGGGCAGAGGACGATTCCGGCGCCGGGACCTATCGCCTGCGCGTGAAGGACATCGCCACTGGCCAGACGGTCGGGACGGCGATGGAGAGTACGTCGGGAAGCTTCACCTTTTCGCCGGATGGCCAATACATCTTCTGGACCTATCAGGACGAGAATGCGCGTCCCGTGAAGATCTTCCGACGGCCTGCGCGCGGCGGCGACGATGTCCTCGTCTATGAGGAAAAGGACCCAGGGATGTTCCTGGGCGTCGGCACGACGTCGAGCCGCAACTTCATCGTGATCGGCATCGCCAATCAGGAAACAGGTGAGTATCACGTCATCCCGGCCAGCGACCCGACAGCGGCGCCCCTACTCTTTGCGCCGCGCCAGGTGGGCCAGCTCTACACGCCCGTGGACTTCGACGGTCGCTGGTATATTCATACCAACGCGGACGGAGCCGTCGACTTCAAGGTCATGTCGGCGTCGCACGGCAAGACCGACCGTGCCAGCTGGAAGGAATTCATCCCGCACCAGGCCGGCCGCTACATTTCAGGTGTCGAAGCCTACCGCAATCACATGGTGCGCCTCGAGCGCGCCAACGCCCTGCCCCGCATCGTGATCCGGACACGCGAGGGCGAGGAACACATGATCACCCAGGAAGAGGCCGCCTACGCGCTGGATCTTGTAGCGGGCTATGAATACGACACGACGACCATGCGCTTCGTGTATCAGTCTCCTTCGACGCCGCGTCAGACGTTCGACTATGACATGGACAAGCGGACGCGCACCCTGCGCAAGACGCAGGAAGTGCCCTCGGGCCACGATCCGTCCCGCTATGTGACCGAGCGTTTCTTCATCAAGGCGAAGGACGGCGTCGAGATCCCCGTGACGACGCTGCGCCTCAAGAGCTCACCGAAGAACAGCACGCTGCCGACACTGCTCTATGCCTATGGCGCCTATGGCTATGGGTCGGATGCAGCGTTCAGCGTGGCGCGGCTGAGCCTCGTCGACCGCGGCTGGGTCTGGGCCATCGCCCATGTCCGCGGCGGCGATGAAAAGGGCCGGGGCTGGTTCGAGGACGGCCGCAAGCGCAAGAAGATGAATACGTTCACCGACTTCATTGCGGTGGCCGAAGGCCTGGTCGCCCGCGGCGACAGCGCGAAGGGGCGGATCGTCTCTTATGGCGGGTCAGCCGGCGGACTTCTGGTCGGCGCAGTAGCCAACCTTGCCCCCGACGGCCTCTTTGGCGGCCACATAGCAGCGGTGCCCTTCGTCGACGTGATCAACACGATGAGCGACACGACCCTGCCCCTGACCCCGCCCGAGTGGCCGGAATGGGGCAACCCGATCGAGAGCGCAGAGGACTACGACACGATGTGGGCCTACTCGCCTTACGACCAGGTCGCCAACAAGCCCTACCCCCCGATCTTCGCCTATGGCGGCCTGACCGACAGCCGGGTAACGTACTGGGAACCCGCGAAGTGGATCGCCCGCCTGCGCGACCGCGCCCCCAAGGCCGGCCCCTTTCTCCTCCACATCAACATGGACGCCGGCCACGGCGGCGCCTCAGGGCGTTTCAACCGGATGAAGGAGCAGGCCCGGGATTTCGCGTTTGCGTTGAAGGTGATGGGGGATGGGGAGGCAGGGGCTTCCCTCAAGTAACGTCACACATCTTCAGTTCGACCATTGCCATGACGCCCGCCCGGTTGCTATGCGGGCGTCATGAAACCCGATCCCGCACATCCAACCCCTGACACTCGTCCCTTCACCATGATCGACGGGTTCAGCCTGTCGCTCTCGCAGGGGACCGGTATCGCGACCTATGCGCGGGGGTTGGCGCATGCTTTGAAGTCGATGAACCACAGGGTCGGCGTCCTCTATGGTCGTCCCATTGCGCGCTCGGCGCCGCCTCTGTTGAAAGAGGTTGGCCTCTATGACGAGGTGGACGAAGACCAGCCCATGACATGGGCAAAGCAGGCCATGCTGCACCTTGCGCCCCTGTCATCGCCCACGCTGACCTTCGATGCGGACCAGATCCCGCTGACAGGGGCTGTAGTGACCGAGCAAGCCCGCACGCGGGTGCCCGAGGGGGCGGAGGCGTGGAATGTCAATTCGCTCTATGACATCGCGCACAGGCAGTTCGCGCTGTGGCGCAAATTCACAACCGTGCGCATGCCGAACCCGCCCAAGGTGATGCACTGGACCTATCCCCTGCCCGTCCGCATGGCGGGTGCAAAGAACATCTATACGCTTCACGATCTGGTGCCCCTGCGCCTGCCCTACACGACGCTGGATAACAAGCGCCGCTACTATCGCATGGTCAAGCAGATCGCCGACACGGCCGACCATATCGTGACTGTCTCGGAGTGTTCTAAGCGCGACATCATGAACCTCCTGGGTGTGCCGGAGCACAGGATCACCAATACCTATCAATCCGTCCATATTCCGGAGGCCTTGCTGAAGCCAACGGAGCAGGACATTGCCGACGAAGTCGCGAACGTCTACGGCCTTGGCTACAAGGAGTTCTTCCTCTTCTATGGTGCACTGGAGCCAAAGAAGAATGTCATACGCCTCGTGCAGGCCTATCTTGCGTCGGGCGTCAGTACGCCGTTGATCATCGTGGGGCCGAAGGCCTGGGGGACGGAGACCAAGGCCCTTGCGCTTGACATCGACAAGGGCATGTATGGCGCACGCATCCGCCGCCTGAAATATGTTCCCCTGCCGGCGCTGATCACCCTGATCCGGGCGGCGAAGGCCACGCTGTTCCCGTCGCTGTATGAGGGGTTCGGGTTGCCGGTGCTGGAGTCAATGATGCTGGG
>JBEIFU010000233.1:0-4100 GCA_040382295.1 Alphaproteobacteria bacterium | reverse complement strand
GTCGAACCGCGTGATCTTGCGGAACATGGCACGCTGGAGGTCGTTGATGACGCTTTGTCCCACCCGGGCAAGCGAGACATTGCTCGCATAGGAAATGCCCGCCTTCAGGGTCATGATCCCCAGCAGCGCCGCCGGCACGATCAGCAGCATGCCCGCCTCGCGCGACGGCATGAACAGCGTGTTGATCACTGTCTCGAGGTACCAGGCCATGCCCGCTGTCAGGCCTGCCTCAAGCGCCATGAGCACCAGAAGCAGCAGCGCCACCTGCGCATAGGGGCGCACGAACTCCCGCGCCAGCCGCAAGAGGGGCTGCGGTTCGACCTTGGGTTTGCGCGGCGCGTCGTCGCTAGCGTGAGTCATGGGAGCCGGGATGATACTACGACCCTTGCGGAAAAGACCCATGACTAACACGTAAGCCCCGTGTTAACCACAAAGACGTCGAACGAAGGTTTATTTCCGCGTCGATGTCTTCGGGGCCTTTCTGGCCTTTGCGGGCGCCGCCTTGCCCGCTTTGGCTGCTGCCGCGATTTCGGCGGCGTCAAGCTCGGGCTGCAGGATCTTGTGCAGGTGGACCACGAAGTAACGCATATGCGCATTGTCGACGGTGGCCTGCGCCGCCGCCTTCCACGCCTCGCGGGCCTTGGCGAAGTTCGGATAAAGGCCGACGAAATGGATCTTGTCGAGATCCCTGAATTCGACCTTCGACAGGTCGGTCAGCTCGCCGCCGAATACCAGGTGCAGCAATTGCTTGGCCATGCGTGTGCTCGTGTCCTCAAGGCAGATTGATCTTGTCCGTGCGGGCCATGATGGCCTTGTGCAGGGCAGGTCCTGCACAGACGATACTACGATGCGATGGTTTCGATTGGTTATACAGCAGGTCTTCGCCCGCATGCGAGGTGACAAGCCCACCCGCCTCCTGCACCACCAGCGTGGCCGCCGCCGTGTCCCATTCCTGCTTCGTGGAAAGCGCCATCATGCAATCATAGTGGCCGCTCGCCACCAGCACCATGCGATAGGCGATCGAGGCGCGCTTGCCCACCTCCATCGCGGGCCAGGGCTCGGGCCAGGCCTTGTGCTCGATCACGTCGCGGGCGACCAGCATCCGGCACCCGGGCAGCGAGTCGCGCGCCGTGACGCTGAGCTGTGTGCCATTCAGGAACGCCCCTTCGCCCCGCACCGCCGTGTACATCTCGTCGGTCATCGGGTTGTAGACGCCGCTCGTGACCGGCACCCCGTCCTCCACCACGGCCACGCAGATCGTGAACTCAGGCTTTCGCTTGATGAAGGCCAGCGTCCCGTCGATCGGATCGACGATGAACAGCCGCCGCCGCGCAAGCCGCGCAGGATCGTCGGCCGTTTCCTCCGATAGCCACCCATAGTCCGGCCGCGCCGCGCCCAGTACGGCGGCCAGGTGCCGGTCGACGGCAATGTCGGTTTCGGTGACAGGATTGCCCTTCGACTTCTCCCAGACCTGCGGCGCACCGGCAAAGCCCGCACGTGCAATATCGCCCGCCTGCCTCAGCGCCGCGGTGACAAGCTCGAGATCCCCGCGATCAGTCCCCGGCAATGGTCATGCCCTCGATCCGAAGCGTGGGCGCATTGGTGCCGTAACGGAAGACAAGGTCGTTGGCCGGAATGATCGCCGCGAACATGTCGTTCAGATTGCCGGCGATCGTCACCTCGTTGACCGGGTAGGCGATCTGGCCGTTCTCGATCCAGAACCCCGACGCGCCGCGGCTATAGTCGCCCGTGACGCCATTCACCCCCATGCCGATCAACTCGGTGATATAGAAGCCCTGCGCGATGTCTGCCATCAGCGCCGCTGGCGACAGCGTGCCTGGTACAAGATAGAGATTGCTGGTGGAAGGCGAGGGCGGCCCACCCGTACCGCGCGCCGCGTGGCCCGTGCTTGTCAGCTTCAGCTGCCGCGCCGAGGCACTGTCCAGGATCCATGTCTTCAGCACGCCATCCTCGACCAGGTTCATCGGCCGGTTGGCGACACCCTCGCCATCGAACGGCTTCGAGCGGATGCCCCGCACGATATGCGGATCGTCCACGATGCGAAGGCCCGGCGCGAACACGCGCTGGCCCATCCTGTCCTTCAGGAACGAAGTCCCTCGCGCAATCGACACGCCATTGATCGCGCCCGCGAAATGACCCAGCAGGCTATTGCTTACCCGCGGATCAAACACCACCGGCACCGACTGCGACTTCACGCGCCGCGCATTCAGGCGCTTCAGGGCAAGCTTCGCCGCATGGCGGCCCACCTCCTCCGGATCGCCCAGGTCGCCGCCATGCCGGGTCGAAGCGAAATCATAGTCGCGCTCCATGCCGGTGCCTTCGCCCGCGATCACGCTAACCGATACCGAGATATTCGTCGTCGCATAGCTGCCGGCAAACCCACCGCTCGTGACCAGTGCCACCGCCCCGCGCCCCCAGCCGGCACTCGCGCCCTCGCTGTTGGTGATGCCCGCAACTGCGCGCGCCGCGCCCTCGCACGAGCGCGCCAGCTCGACCAGCCGCTCCGACGTGGGCTCTTGCCGGTCCTCAAGGTCCAGATCGGGGAAGGACTTCGCCAGAAGTTCGGCCGGCGCCAGGCCGCAATAGGGATCTTCCGGTGTCGTTCGTGCCATGGCGACGGCGCGCTCTGCCAGTTGGTCCAGTGCCGCCGGCGTCATGTCGTTCGAGGCGACGGCTGCCTGTTGCCGACCCATGAAGACGCGCAGGCCCAGATCGACCGACTCCGAGCGCTCGACCTCTTCAAGCTGCCCCAGCCGGAACGATACGCTCGACGAAACCGAATCAAAGACCACCGCATCGGCCTGCTCCGCACCCAGGCGTCGGGCCCGCGCGATCAGGCTTTCCAGAAGGGCTATGCGGTCCTGCATCGTGTATCCTCGTGTTCGAGGGGCGCAATCAATCGGCCGTGGCCCGTTTCGTCAAGCACGGGACTTGCGCCGCATGCCCGATCCGGGCCAGATCTCCACCCATGACACCCGGTTATGCCCTCTTCGAGACAAGCCTCGGCGCCTGCGCCCTCGTCTGGGGCCCTGCCGGCATTCGCGCCGTCTGCCTGCCCGAGGCGACGCCCGCCGATCTCCTCGCCCGCTTCGAAGACCGGCATCCCGGCGCCGCGCCTGCCGCTGTACCGCCCGACATCGCTCACGCCATGGACCAGATGACGCGCCTGCTGAAGGGCGAACATGTCGACCTTGGCCGGGTGCAGCTCGACATGACGGGCATCCCCGCCTTCCACCGCCGCGTCTACGAGGACATCAGGCGCATCCCGCCGGGCGCGACGCTGACCTATGGCCAGGTCTCCCAGCGCCTCAATGCCCCCGGCTCCGCCCGCGCTGTCGGCCAGGCGCTGGCCGCAAATCCCTATCTTCTCATCGTCCCCTGCCACCGCGTACTCGCCACCGGCGGCGGTCTCGGCGGCTTCTCCGCCCACGGCGGCACCGACACAAAGCGCCGCCTCATTGCCATCGAACGCGGCACCGACGTGATCGAACCCTCCCTCTTCGCATCCCTGCCGCTCGCCCCACCCCCACGCCAGTTCCGCCGCAAACGCCGCGCCTGACCTTGAGGGTGCAGAGGCCCCCTTCCGTCTCGCTGCTTCGCAGCGATCCACCTTCCCCCTGAAGGGGGAAGTCCTCCCCGCCGCGCAGCGGCGGGAGGGAAGGGGGGGCTCTCCACCATGTCCCCGAAACAGAGCAGGCGGGACGCCCGAGGGCGGAGCCGCGGCGAGGAACGCCTCCGTCTGCCCGGCGCTTGCGCGCCGTGCATCCACCTCCTCGCACGCGAGGAGGAGATCGCCTTCTCTCCCTCGCGTGCGAGGGAGTACCGACGCGGCACGCGTCGGGGAGGGAGTTCGTCTGCGCTGCATTGGCCTCTGGAAAGGGGACCGCATGCGGGCGAGACGCCCGAGGGCGGAGCCGCGGAGAGGAACGCCTCCGTCTGCCCGGCGCTTGCGCGCCGTGCATCCACCACCTCGCAAGCGATGATGAGATAGCCTTCACTCCCTCGCGTGCGAGTGCTAAGAAAAGCTCAACGCTTCGGTGCAGTAGATAGTCGGCGAGTCGGTGGGCGGGGAAAAGGGG
>JBEIFU010000232.1:0-4127 GCA_040382295.1 Alphaproteobacteria bacterium | reverse complement strand
GCACAACGGGCATGAGCCATCGAAATAGATGGTCAGCCGGTCAGTGCCTGGACAAAGGTTTTCCTGCGGCGGAGCTGTTTCCGCCGCTCGCGTCTCGTGCGGGCGATCCAGTGTCATTGTCTAACTATAACGGTCAGGCTGCTGCGGCGGACGCCTGTCGCGGCGTTTCGTCACGGCGCTGCCTACAGGCCGGTTGCTCGTGGCTTGGGCGTCGAGCACGCTGGATTTTCCGTCGGTGCGACGGGGATCCGACATCTGGTTTTCTGTCCCCGGATTGAGCCCGTCGTGACAATGAGTCGACATGCGTGGCTTGCGGGTCCTGCGCCGAGGCATGGTCGTCTCCTCATGCGATCAGCAGGCGGTGTGTTGTGTCGTTGACGGAAACCCGGCTCCGGTTCATTCTGCGGTCCTGGCTGCAGCAGGTCCAAAGCAGCTTGTTCCGTGGCATCCAGACAGAGATCGAGCAGGCATGGACAAAATCAAACAGCCGGAACATTCCCCTTCCGAAGAGAGCGTGTCTTCGCGCATCCGTGCCCGCATCCAGCGCGCCAGCAAGCGCTTTCATGCGAATGATAACATCTCGGCGTTCATCGAACCGGGTGAGATGGAGGCCTTGCAGGCCGAAGTCGAGGGCAAGTTCAAGGCCGTGCTCGAGAGCCTGGTGATCGATACCGAGAGCGACCACAATACGCAGGACACGGCACGCCGGGTTGCCAAGATGTATCTCAGCGAGGTGTTCCGGGGCCGCTATGTCGAGGCGCCTGCCATCACCGAATTTCCGAATGCCGAGGCCCTCAACGAGCTGATGATGGTCGGTCCCATCAAGGTGCGGAGCGCCTGCAGCCATCATTTCTGTCCGATCATGGGTCGCTTGTGGATCGGTATCATGCCGAACGAGCATTCCAACCTTATCGGCCTATCGAAGTATTCGAGGCTGGCGGAATGGGTCATGTCCCGGCCCCAGATCCAGGAGGAGGCCATCACGCAGATGGCGGAGGTGCTGATGAAGAAGGTCCGGCCGGATGGACTCGCGGTCGTGATGGAGGCCGATCATTTCTGCATGCATTGGCGGGGGGTAAAGGATGATGCAACGATGATGGTCAATAGTGTGATGCGGGGCTCTTTCCTGAAGGATCACATCCTGAGAAGCGAGTTCCTTGCCCTTCTGAACCACAGATCCTGAGGTCGCCATGCTTGTTCGCTGCCTTTATGCCAGCCGTCCCGTCGAACCCCTCACGGGCACATTCGTGGAGGCCATTCTTGCGCAGTCCCGCAGGAACAATCCGGACATCGGGGTCACGGGGCTACTTTGTGTGTCGGATAATCTTTTCATTCAGGTGCTTGAAGGGGGGCGTGACGAAGTCTGCGACCTGTTCAACGCCATCGTGCGCGATGCGCGACACCAGCAGGTGCGGCTGCTGGTGTTCGAGGAAATCGACGAGCGCCAGTTCGGTAACTGGACCATGGCGCAGGTCAACATGACCAAGCTCAACCCGTCGCTCTTGCTGAAGTACTTCAAGCGGGCGAGGTTGGATCCCTTTGACTGTTCCGGGAAGGCAACCTTGGCGCTGCTTACGGACCTGGTGGCATCGGGCGCTCTGGTCGGGCACCGGGACTGACTGCCGCCGAGGCGGCGTGAAGCTGTGTCAATCGTGGAAGGAAGATTGGCGTCCCCACGGGGAATCGAACCCCGGTTTTCGCCGTGAAAGGGCGACGTCCTGACCGCTAGACGATGGGGACTGCGGCGTGGCCAAGGCTATAAGCGAGGGGGGCGCGCCAATCAAGATGGACGCCCGCTTTTGCCGCAGGCTTTTAGGTGAAGGTGGGGCTGTTTGGCTGCGCCCTAGGGTTTTTCCGGGGCGCGGTTAAAGCGGATGCGGTGCAGGACCCGCGAGGATGCCGGATCGATGATCAGAATCTGGTCGCCGGTTGCCGCGCTGATGCGAACCAGAAGAGCTCCATTCTCGAGACGTGCATCGGCCAGCGTCTCGCCGGGTCCCAGGTTAAAGTTCAGCTCGATGGCTTCACCCGGGCGTGATGGTACTGCCGGGGCCGAGGCTGGCGCCGGGATCGCCGGGGCGGATGCGGCTTCTTCGGGTTTATCCATCGCGCGCCTGATGGTGAGGCCGATCATGGCTGCGATCACGATGAGGATCGCGATACCGAGGCCTACGACCAGCATCCAGAGGCCGCGATTGGCGGGCGGCGGGGTTTCAGGTACGACATCGGTCATGGGCAATTCCTCTGCGGATGACGAGCGTCGTACACTGACTGTCAGCGAGAGCCAAGCGGGTGACCGGCTTGATCGGGTGCTTGCGGCGTCGTGGCCGGAGATCTCGCGTTCTCGACTGAAACAGTTAATCGAGGCAGGGGCGCTTTCCGTCGACGGAAAGCCGTTGGTCGACCCTGCGGCCAAGACGCGCGTCGGCCAGAACGTCGAGCTGCTGGTTCCGGCGCCGGAGCCTGCCACGCCGCAGGGCGAGGATATTCCGCTCCATATCGTTTTCGAGGACAAGCATGTCATCGTGATCGACAAGCAGGCCGGACTTGTCGTGCATCCGGCTGCCGGCAATCGCGATGGCACGCTGGTCAATGCGCTGATCTCCCATTGCGGCGACACGCTGCCGGGGATCGGTGGGGAGCTGAGGCCCGGCATCGTGCACCGGATCGACAAAGACACGACAGGCCTCATGGTCGTAGCCAAGACCGAAAAGGCGCACACAAGCCTTGGGAAGCAGTTCGCGGCGCATGCCGTCACGCGGGTCTACAAGGCGCTGGTATGGGGCGTGCCGCGGCTGCTTGCCGGAACGATTGATGCTGACCTTGGGCGTAGCCCCCTGAACCGGCAGAAGGTGGCCGTGCTGAGGGCTGGTGGCAAGCCCGCCCGGACACACTACAAGGTGATCGAGGTGTTCGGCGCGACCGCGGCGCTGGTTGAGTGCCGGCTGGAGACCGGGCGCACGCACCAGGTGCGGGTGCACATGGCGCATCTGGGGCATCCGCTGATCGGCGATCCGGTCTATGGACGGCCGCGATCGATCCCGGGGCTTGACCTTGGTCTTTCACGGCAGGCGCTGCATGCTGCGGTCCTGGGCTTTCACCATCCGGGGCTGGACAAGCCTGTATTGTTCGAGAGCGATTTGCCTGCGGATTTCTCGGAAACGCTCGAGAAATTGCGCAATTTTGCGGGAACAGCCCGGGGGGCTTAAAATTACTCCGATCAGGCCCATATAAACTAGTCACGCCCGGGCCACGTATTGGACGGGTGCGTTGGTTTGGCCTTGGGTCCGCAGCTTCATGTGGGGGCGGATCGGGAGGTCCTTGCGCAGGGGAGACTGACATGGCTGCTGGCTATCTGGCCCTTACCGAAGGCGGCTTGGGCCGCTATCTGACCGAAATCCGCAATTTTCCAATGCTGGAGCCTGAGGAGGAGTACATGCTCGCCAAGCGCTGGCGGGAGCATGAAGATTCCTCTGCTGCACATAAGCTGGTCACGAGCCACCTGCGCCTTGTTGCCAAGATCGCGATGGGCTATCGCGGCTATGGCTTGCCGGTAAACGAGATCATTTCCGAGGGCAATGTCGGCCTGATGCAGGCGGTCAAGCGCTTCGAGCCCGACAAGGGGTTTCGCCTCGCGACCTATGCGATGTGGTGGATCAAGGCCTCAATCCAGGAATACATCCTGCGCTCGTGGAGCCTCGTGAAGATCGGTACCACGGCTGCGCAGAAAAAGCTGTTCTTCAACCTGCGCAAGGCCAAGGGGCATATCAAGGCGATCGAGGATGGCGACCTCAGACCCGAGCAGGTCAAGCTTATTGCAACCAAGCTAGGTGTGTCGGAAGAGGAAGTGGTGTCGATGAACCGTCGGCTGGCGGCACCCGATCACTCGCTCAATGCACCGATGCGTGCAGACTCGGAAGGCGAGTGGCAGGACTGGCTCGTCGACGACGCGCCCAATCAGGAGACGCTTCTGGCCGATCGAGAGCAGAAGGATGATCGCAGCGAGCTGCTGGTCGAGGGCCTGAAAGTGCTGAATGAGCGCGAGCAGCGCATCCTTACTGCGCGCCGTCTTCAGGACGAGCCGGCGACGCTTGAAGACCTGTCGAAGGAATACGGCATAAGCCGCG
>JBEIFU010000231.1:0-4185 GCA_040382295.1 Alphaproteobacteria bacterium | reverse complement strand
GGACCTCGCCCGCGAAAGCGGTTTTGCCTTCGCGCCCGACGCCTGCCTCGTCAACCTCTACGAGGCAGACGGCCGCCTAAGCCTCCACCGCGACCACGACGAGGCCGACTTTGCCTGGCCCATCGTCTCGTTCTCGTTCGGGAATGACGCCGTTTTCCAGCTTGGCGGCCTGACCCGTTCGGGCCCGACGCAGGTGTTTACCCTGAACGCCGGCGACATCCTCGTGCTCGGCGGCGAAAGCCGCTTGCGCTATCATGGCGTGCGCCGCATACGTGCAGGAACCGCGCCTTTTTCACATCCGGTCGTGCCCGAAAACGGCCGCATCAATCTCACACTTCGTCAGGCCCGATGACCATGGAAAGCGCCCACCACCAGCTTCTTCGCGACAGCACCCGGCGCTTCGTCGAGCGCAACATGCCGCGAGACAAGGCACGTCACTGGGACCGCGAGAACATCTTCCCGCGCGATGTCTACGATGCGCTGGCAGAGATGGGCGTCATGGGCCTCACGGTCCCGGAGGAATATGGCGGGCAGGGCGTCGATCTGATTGGGACAATGATCGTCATCGAGGAGCTGGCAAAGCGCTCGTCTGCCGTAGCCTGTCCCTACATCATGACCGCCTGCTACGCCGGCATGAACCTGGTCGAGTCCGGCTCGCAGGCCCAGAAGAAAGAGCTTCTCCCGAGGGTCGCCGCCGGCAAGCTTCTCTTCGCCTATGGCCTGTCCGAGCCCAATGTCGGTGGCGACCTCGCCATGGTCGAGACAGTCGCCCGCCGCGAGGGCAACCGTATCCTGCTGTCGGGAACCAAGCGCTGGTGCACCGGCGCGCATCTCGCCGATTATGTCTTCTGCCTCGCGCGCACGGGCCATAAAGAAGACCGCTATCGCAACCTGACGATTTTCCTCGTGCCACCGCAATCCAAGGGCGTCACAATCACACCACTCGACCATCTGGGCATTCGCGGCGTCGAGACCAACGACGCCCATTTCGACGAGGTCGAACTCGGCGAGGACGCTATTCTGGGCGGCCCGCAAATGTGGAACCAGGGCTGGCGCCAGCTCGCGGGCCGCGCGCTGGAGGTCGAGAAGCTCGAGCTCTCGGCCGTCGCGCTGGGTCTGGCCGAAGCCGCCTGTGCCGATGCCATCGACTACGCCGAAACCCGCGTCCAGTTCGGCAAGAAGATCGGCGCCCACCAGGCTATCCGTCACGCCATCGCTGAGGCGAAGACACAGACCCTGGCCATGCGCCTCATGCTCTACCACGCGACGGGGCTGGTTCAAGCGGGCAAGCCCAGCGCCCTGGAAACATCCCAGGCCAAGCTCTTCTGCTGCGAGGGCGCTGCCGAGGTCGCACTCCAGTGCCAGCGGGTGATGGGTGCCTATGGCCTTTCGGATCTCATGGACATGGAGCGCTACGTGCGCGACGCCATTTCGTTGCCCATCGTGGGCGGCTCTTCTAACATGCAGAAGAACAACATCGCCAACCGGCTGAAGCTTGCGGAGTGAGCATGACCGACCATGTGGCTGTGGCGCGCGGTTTCCAGCCAGAACTGCGTAAGCGCGCCGACGAGATCGAGCGCTCCCGCCACCTGCCTCAGGACATCGCAACCCGTTTTGCAAGAGCGGGTTTCTACCGTCTATGTGTCCCCGAAAAATGCGGCGGCATCGAGGCCAGCCCCGAGACCATCGTCCAGGTGATTGAAAGCCTCGCCGAGGCAGACGGCTCCGCCGCCTGGTGCATCATGATCGGCTCGACGACGGGTCTCGTCGCGGCCTACATGCCCGAGGCGACGGCGAACGCTGTCTTTGCCGCCGATCCCGATCTGATCGTCGCAGGCGTTTTTGCACCCCGCGGCCGCGCGGTAGACGAGGGCGACACCTATCTGGTCGATGGCCGCTGGCAGTGGGGATCGGGCTCACCCAACGCCAGGATGATCATGGGCGGTTGTGTGATCATGCGCGACGGTCAGCCGGTGCTGATGCCCTCGGGCATCCCGGACTCGCGCATGATGATGGTGCCGGTTGGCCAGGCCCGCTTCCATGACAACTGGGACACATCCGGCCTTTGCGGCACGGGCAGCCAGGACTTTTCGTTCAATGCCGTACGCGTGCCAAAGGACATGAGCGTCGGCCTCATGTCCGACCGTCCCATAGACCGCCCGCTCTACGCCTTTCCGGTGTTCGGCATGTTGGCAGCGGGGATAGCAGCAGTGACGCTGGGACTCGCTCGCGCAAGCATCGACGAGCTCATCCGCCTTGCCGGCGGCAAGACCCCGGAGGGCCACCGCAAGCCGCTCGCCGCGCGCACCCGCACTCAGGAAGACGTCGCCGAGGCCGAGGCCATCCTGCGCGCCGCACGCGCCTTCTTCTACGAAAGCATCGCAAACGCCTGGGACGAAGCATGCAAGGGCAACCCGCTGTCGCTGGCAGCGCGTCGCGACCTGCGCCTGTCGGCAACCCACGCCGCAAGGTCGAGCGTGCGCGTCGTCGACCTCATGTACAATCTTGGCGGCGGGACATCCGTCTACAGGACATCTCCGCTGCAGCGCCATTTCCGCGACGTTCATGTCGCCTCCCAGCACATGATGATCGCAACACCCACCATGGAAACCGTCGGCCGCGTCTTGCTCGGCCTCGAAACGGACGTGACACAGCTATGAGCAGGATCCGCCTCGTCATCGCCGGCGCCGCGGGCCGGATGGGACACGCCCTCATCCACGAGGCCGCAGGCAATCCCGCCTTCGAGCTTGTCGCGGGCCTCGAACCTGCAGGCAGTCCGGCCCTGGGCCGCGACCTTGGAGCATTGATCGGACTTGAACCTCTGGGGGCCCATGTTCTGGCCGATCCGCTGCCCGCCGTCGCAGCAGCCGACGCGATCGTCGACTTCACGCGGCCCCACGCCAGTGTGGAGCTCGCCGACCTCGCCGCCCAGGCGCGGATCGTGCACGTGATCGGCACCACCGGTTTCGAGACCGGCGACGAAAGACGCATCGCCGCCGCCGCCCGCCACGCCACCATCGTGAAGTCAGGCAACATGAGCCTCGGCGTCAACCTTCTGGCCATGCTCGTCGAGCTGGGGGTCAAGTCACTGGGCCCGACGTTCGACTGTGAAGTGCTCGAGATGCACCACCGCATGAAGGTCGACGCGCCCTCCGGCACAGCTCTCCTTCTGGCCGAGGCCGCGGCCAGCGGTCGCCAGGCCGCGCTGGGGGAGCTGCGCAGCAAGCCCTACGACGGCATCACGGGCCGGCGCGAGCAGGGACGCATTGGCTTCGCAAGCCTGCGCGGCGGTTCGGTCGTCGGCGACCACACGGTCATCCTGGCTGGCGATGGCGAGCGCATTGAATTGACCCACCGGGCCGAGGACCGGGCGATCTTTGCCAGGGGAGCCCTCAAGGCCGTGCAATGGGGACAGGGCAAGGGCCCCGGCCTTTTCAGCATGCGCGACGTATTAGGCCTCGGCGGAGGAAACTGACGAGCGCGCCTCGCGCAAGGCCTGCTTGAGGCGTTCCGCAAAAAGAGAGCGCTCGGGACCCGGCAGATGCCGCCCCACGGATACGGATTTGCCGTGGCTTCGAACCACGATATCGCCACCTGTCTCGTCACCAGCAAACACCACCTGCGCCCAGTACGAGGGCAGCGTCTCGCGTGCGGTGGCACCCTTCGTCGAATACTGCTCCACGGTGATCGTCGACGCATCGATGCTGATGCGTTCGAACGCGCGCGCCTGCGCATAGGACAGCCGGAACGCAACAAGGAACGCGAGGACGTCGAGGCCAAGGAAGCCCGCGACCGGCCAGGCGCCCAGAAGCGTGAAGTAGACAGCGCCGATGCTATTGGCAACAATCACAAATCCGAAGAGCACACGAAAGCCGGCAAGCCCGAGCGATCGGTAGGGATGCGATGTGATGACAAGTGGCGCGCCAGACATGACCAGAGCTTATTCGCACGAGGCTGCGAACGGAAGCCCCCGCAGCGCCTGGGTGGTCTTGCAGCCTAGCGCATTGTGACGATGACCGACCCCAGCAGAACCTTCGAGCCGGGGTTCTGCAGCATCTGGTCGGCTGTCGCCTGCAGCAGGAGCGCGACATCGGCGATATTGGCCGGTTTGCGAGCGCGTGCTGATGTGGACGCATATTGGCTGAGCCGGCTCAGCCAGGCATCGCGCAGGCGAGGCATGATCGC
>JBEIFU010000230.1:0-4187 GCA_040382295.1 Alphaproteobacteria bacterium | reverse complement strand
TGACGGAAGGGGGCCACCCCCAACGCAATTTCCCTTCTCCCGCGTCAGCGGGGGAAGGTGGCGCGCCGCGTCAGCGGCGTGACGGAAGGGGGCCTCTCGCCCTCAGCGCTTCTTCTTCGCCCGCGCCTTGGCCTTCGCTTCATCGGCGGCAATCTGCGCGTCCGTGGCCGCCTGCGCAATCATGGTCAGCGCCTTGATGAACTCGGCCTTCATCCGTTGCGGCAGGACGTTGAGGATGCCGGCCTCCGCGCGCAGCATGGCGGGCATCGCGGCCCGCAGGGCGCGCCGGCCCACCGGCGTCAGGCGGACCGAGTTGGCACGCTGGTCCTCGTCCGTTCGCTTGCGGGCAAGAAGCTCCTTGCTCTGCATCCGCACGATCATGTCGGCCAGCGTCGAGCGATCGATCCCCGTCGCCTGCACAAGTTCCGTCTGGCTGGCCCCCTCGCGCTTGTCGATGGCGAAGAGGACGGCAAACTGCCGCTGCGTCAGGGCCGAACCGTCCGCTTCGTTCGTGTACAGATCATTGGCGAACTGGTTGGCGCGGCGCAGCAGGTGGCTGGGCGATGTCGCCAGGTCAAAGCTCTTTGCCATATCGTCGGTCCGGTGGGATAATCCTGCGAGCATGCGCGGGGATCTCCTGAATTTGGCCCGGAACCCGCACCGAGGACAAGTGACATTATGGACACTGGCTTTCACCGCGCGCCATCGCCGCGCACCTGTTGCAGCTTTGAGCGCCGCACGCCCGATGGAGACAATGTCGAGCGCCATGTCTGCTCAACTTGCGGGCACATTCACTACGTGAACCCCAAGATCGTTGCCGGGGCCGTATGTTCTTGGCACGGACGAATCCTCCTGTGCCGCCGCGCAATCGAACCAAGGCGCGGATTCTGGACCATTCCCGCAGGATACCTTGAGGAGCACGAGGCGCCTGCTGCGGGTGCGAAGCGCGAAGCCTGGGAGGAAGCCCTGACCCCCATCGTCATTGATCGTCTGCTGGGCATGTACGCTGTCCCAAGAATTTCGCAGGTGCAACTCATCTATCGCGCGACACTCGAGCGCGAGGAATTCGCCGCAGGAACCGAGAGCCTCGACGTCAGGCTGTTCGCGTGGGAGGAGATTCCCTGGGAAGAACTCGCCTTCCCAAGCGTATGGTGGTCCCTGAAGAACCACCGTGAGGTCGAGGGCAGGCAGGACTTCCCGCCATTCGAGCGCACGCTCTGAAATCAGCCTAGCTGGTGGGTGACAGCCCATTGGCGCGCGCGCAATTGGCAACGGCACCAGCGTCGGTTCCGCCGGGAAGCGCCTCGCTGCGGGCGACCGCCATGGCACCGCCCCCATCCGGATAGAGATAGACAAGCACGGTACATCCTGCGCGTGGCTTGCCGTAGGTCCAGAGCTCAGCGCCCGCTTCGCGACGACGCACCGTGGGTTCGCCCCACAGCGACAGAAGCTGCGAGGCATTGAGGCCCGACAGCAGCGCAGCGGAGCGCTCCCGCTCGGCAGGCTTCAGCGCGGGCGTCTGTGTCGAAGATGCAGGGACAGGACGTGTCTCCCCACGGGCTACACCCGAGGTGCCAGCGAGGTCTCCCAGGGTCTGGCACGCGCCAAGCCCCGCGCACATGAGGATCGTGGTCATCACCCGGCAGTCGATGCGACGCATGCCTCAGCCCTTTGCCAATTTGTGGAACTCGTGAGTCATCATGGCAGCACCGAACAGAGGCACGAGGAAATTGACCCCCGGGATCATTGCCAGCAGTCCGATCAGCGCCCCACCTGCAAAGAGGCGCAACCGGTGTCGCCGCCGCAGCTGTCGCGCCGCTGCCGCGTTGACATGGCGCAGCGCCGCCAGCTCGAAGAAGGTGCGCCCCGTCAGGTACCCGTTGACGAAGAACATCACGGCGGCGCCGATACCGAACGAGGCCAGCGTCAGCGGAATGGCGAGCAGGTTCAGAACGAAACTGACGCTGGAGAAGACAAGGCCTGCCCGCAGCATCCCCCAGAACCCGGCACCATCGCCCTGCTGCAGGCCCGGATAGTGACGCCGCTCGACCGCGCCGGCGACCCGGTCGAGGAACAGGCTCGCAAAGGCCTGCGCCACCGGCACCCCGAGAAAGATGAAGGTGATCGTCAGCAGCGACGCGGAAATGATGCGATAGGCTTCCTTCACCCATGCCAGCCCGAAATCCGGCACATGGCCGACAACCCACTGCAGTCCAAAAAGCAGTCCGAGAAAAAGTCCCACGGTGCCGCCAAGGCTCAGCCAGAAGACGCCGCGGAAGCGGGCGTCGAACATCTGCGACAGGGCGGCGGCAGCGCTGGAAAACATGAAGGGCTGTGGCTCAGGTTGTACGCGGGGCTGTGTTCCTGTACCTCACTGCCCACGCGCTCGACGCAAGATAAGAGGAAACGGCAATGCATCAAGCAAAATTCGACGTGCTGGCTGTCGGCAACGCCATCGTCGACATCCTTGCATCGACGACGGACGATTTCCTGAACCGGCACGGCATTGCCAAGGGCGCGATGACGCTCGTCGACAGCTTCCGTGCGGAATTGCTTGGAAAGTCCATGCAGGACGCCGTCGAGGCGTCAGGTGGGTCGGCCGCGAACACGACAGTAGGCATTGCTTCGTTCGGGGGCAGGGCTGCTTTCATCGGAAAGGTCAATGATGACCGGCTTGGCCAGGTCTTCGCAGAAGACATCCGCAAATCCGGCGTCGACTTCGATGCAACGCCTGTCGCCGGCCCGACCGCAACGGCCTCAAGCCACATTCTCGTCTCGCCCGACGGCCAGCGTTCGATGAACACATTTCTAGGTTGCGCCTCCGACCTGCATGCGCCCGACATGGACGCGCGTCGCATTGCGGATGCCTCCATACTGTTCATCGAGGGCTATCTGTGGGACAGCCCGTCGACCAAGGCCGCAATCCGCACCGCCATCGCCCATGCCCGCAATGCCGGCCGCAAGGTGGCCCTGACATTGTCCGATCCCTTTTGCGTCGGCCGCTGGCGCGAAGAGTTCATCGAGCTGATGAAGGCCGATGTCGACATCCTCTGTGCCAACGAGGACGAAGCCAGGTCGTTGTTCCAGTCGCCGACCTTCGACCAGGCCTTCCAGTCCTTCCGCCGCTGGGGCAAGACCGCGGCCATCACGCGTTCGTCCAAGGGCGCTGTCATCGTGGGCAACGGCGCCGTGCACATCATTGATGCCGAGCCCGTCGAGCGCGTCCTTGACACGACCGGCGCCGGTGACCAGTTCGCCGCCGGCTTCCTCTTCGGCCTAGCCCGCAATCTCCCGCTCGATGTCTGTGGTCGCCTCGGCGGCATTGCGGCAGCAGAGGTCATCTCCCATTTCGGTCCACGCCCGCAGGTATCCCTGAAGGCGCTCGCCGTCGAGGCGGGCGTCGTCTGACAGGGAGGGGTGCATCATGGAAATACTGTCGACGATCGGCGCCGCCGCAAGCCTCGCCCTTGGTCTCCTCGGCTTCGTGACCCCGCACGCCGCGCTGCGCCTCGTGGGCCTGCAGCTTGTGCCGGGCCTGGCGCACTCGATCTCCGAGGTGCGCGCCACCTATGGCGGCATCTTCATCGGCATGTCGCTCTATGCGCTGGTCGTGCAGGAGCCACACGCCTTTCTCGCGGTCGCCGCCGCCTGGATCATGGCAGCTGTCGCGCGCATCCTCTCGGCCCTCTTCGAAAGCGCCCTCACGCCCGCCAACATCGGCGGCATCGTTGTCGAGCTGGCCATCGGCACCCTGATCGCCTGGCCGTGGCTGCAAGTGCCCGCCTGAAACACTCAAGTCGTGAGGAGGAAGCATGCGTCTCTCCCTCGCTTGCGAGGGAGTACCGACGCGGCACGCGTCGGGGAGGGAGTTCGCCTCCACCGGTCACCTACGCTCACCGAACTCCTCCGTCTGCAGCAGCTGACGCTGCTGCATCCACCTCTTCACTGCGTGAGAAGGAAACATGCGTCTCTCCCTCGCTTGCGAGGGAGTACCGACGCGGCACGCGTCGGGGAGGGAGTTCGCCTCCGCCGGTCACCTACGCTCACCGAACTCCTCCGTCTGCAGCAGCGGACGCTGCTGCATCCACCTCTTCACTGCGTGGGGAGGAAGCATGCGTCTGTCCAGCGCTGGGGTGGGAGAACCGACCAGGCGCGCGTCGGGGGGGGGGTTCGCCGCCGCCGGGCAC
>JBEIFU010000229.1:0-4194 GCA_040382295.1 Alphaproteobacteria bacterium | reverse complement strand
CTTTCCCTGAACCAGGAGATCGTGCCCGAACTTGCGCTGCAGATGGGCCGACCTGTCCGCTTTGGCGGCGAGTTCCGCGGCTTCGAGGAGCGCGTGCGCTACATGGTGGCCATCGCGGAGGACTCGCTCAAGCCTGTCATGCCCGCCGATCCGAAGCCCGGGTTCAGGCGCATGATCAAGAGGACGCCGGTCGGCATCGTGCTTGTCATTGCGCCGTGGAACTATCCCTACCTGACGGCCGTCAACACGATCGCGCCGGCGCTGATTGCGGGGAACTCGGTCATTCTGAAGCATGCCTCGCAGACGATCCTGGTGGGCGAACGGTTTGAGCAGGCGATGAAAGCGGCGGGCTTGCCCAAGGGGCTCTTTGCCAACATCGTGCTGGGTCATGAGCAAACGACGAAGCTGCTGGCTTCGGGCTCTATCAACCACGTAAACTTCACGGGTTCGGTTGCGGGTGGCAAGGCGATCGAGCGTGCGGCGGCCGGCACGTTCACGACGATGGGGCTCGAGCTTGGAGGCAAGGACCCGGCCTATGTCCGCGCTGATGTGAACCTCGAGCATGCGATCGAGAACCTGGTCGATGGGGCGTTCTACAATTCCGGGCAGTGCTGCTGCGGGATCGAGCGCATCTATGTGGATGCATCTCTCTATGACCGCTTTGTCGAAGGCTTTGTCGGTCTTACCCGCCAGTATGTGCTGGGCAATCCCATGGAGGAAGCAACTACCCTGGGTCCGATGGCGCATACGCGCTTTGCCGATGTGGTGCGCCACCAGACGGCCGAGGCGTTGGCCAAGGGTGCGCGGGCGATGATCGACGCCACGGCATTTCGCGCAAACGAGGAGGGGACGCCGTATCTGGCGCCGCAGGTGCTGACACAGGTCGATCACTCGATGTCGGTCATGATGGAAGAGAGCTTTGGTCCGGTCGTCGGCATCATGAAGGTGCAGTCGGATGAGGAGGCGATCCGGCTGATGAATGATTCTCCCTATGGCCTGACGGCCGGCATCTGGACGCGCGACCTTGAGGCGGCCGAACGGATTGGAGACCGGATCGAGACGGGTACGGTGTTCATGAACCGCTGCGATTACCTGGATCCGGCGCTCGCGTGGACGGGCGTGAAGGATACGGGGCGTGGGGCGTCGCTGTCGCCTATCGGCTATGAGATGCTGACGCGGCCAAAGTCCTATCACTTGCGTCACAAGATCTAACCCGTTGAAAGAGCCATGAGCCAGACATCCAACTGGAATTACCCGACCAGCGTTCGCTTTGGCGCCGGGCGCATCGCCGAGCTTGCAGATGCCTGCAAGGCCAACGGCATCACGCGGCCTCTATTTGTCACTGATCCTGGACTTGCCGGCTTGCCGATGACGCAAGTGGCGTTCGGGTCGCTGAAGGCTGCGGGACTTGGTTCGTCCGTGTTTTCGGATATCCGGTCGAACCCGGTCGACGGCAATGTCGAGGCTGGCGTCCGCGCGATGCGGGCCGGGCTTCACGATGGCGTGGTGGCGTTTGGTGGCGGGTCGGCGCTCGATGTCGGCAAGGTCATTGCGTTCATGTCGGGTCAAACGCGCCCCATGTGGGATTTCGAGGATGTCGGGGACTGGTGGACGCGGGCGGACCCGAAGGGAATAGCGCCGGTCATTGCGGTGCCGACAACATCGGGAACAGGGTCGGAGGTCGGGCGCGCTGGTGTGATCACGCAAGCTTCGACCCATACGAAGAAAGTCATTTTCCATCCAAAGATGATGCCCGTCGTCACGATCTGCGATCCCGTGCTGACGGTCGGTCTGCCGGCTCCGATCACCGCGGCGACCGGGATGGATGCGTTCGCGCATTGCCTTGAGGCCTATTGTGCGCCCGGGTTCCATCCACTGGCGGACGGTATTGCCGTCGAGGGCATGCGTCTGGTCAATGCCAATCTCGAGCGAGCGGTTCGGCATGGCGATGATCTCGAGGCGCGCGGCAACATGATGGCTGCGGCAGCCATGGGCGCGACAGCCTTCCAGAAGGGGTTGGGTGCCATCCATGCCTTGTCGCACCCCGTTGGCGCCGTGCATGACACGCATCATGGGCTTACCAATGCGGTGTTCATGCCCTATGTGCTTGTTTTCAACCGGAAGGCCATCGAGGGGCGGATCGAGCGGCTGGCGGCTTATATGGGGTTGCCTGCTTCTTTCGATGCGTTTCTGTCGCGCGTGCTTGAGTTGCGGCAAGCGGTCGGTATTCCCCACACGCTTGAGGGTTTGGAGGTCGGGCGCGAGAAGGCCGCTCTCATTGCCGAGATGGCCGTGGTCGATCCGACTGCCGGCGGCAATCCCGTGCCGCTGGACATTGCGGGCGCACGGGTGATTTTCGACATGGCGCTCGAGGGCCGTTTGTGATGCGACGCGTGCGATGCCGTGCTTTACACTGACGGGTGATTCCGCCGTGGGCGGGTGTCTGATCCATGCGGGAAGTATTCCATGAGCGCGCTGCGCCTGCTTGTTGTCGAAGGAAATACGGCCGAGGGGCGTGAGCGCCATGTGGCGGTTGGCGGGCGGGTTGCCAGTGAGCGCTATGCGGATGTGTTGAGGGCGCTTGCCCCGGGCGCGCGGGTGGATGTGTGCTTTCCTGCCGATGCGGGCGCGAATCTTCCGGAGCGCATGGGTCTGGAGGGGTATGACGGTGTCGCCATCACGGGCTCTTCACTGAACATCTACGATCTTGGCCCCTCGATCATGCGGCAGATTGAGCTGGCGCGGGCGGTGTTCGAAACCGATACGCCGTTCTTCGGTTCGTGCTGGGGCCTGCAGGTGGCCACGGTTGCTGCAGGCGGAACAGTGCGGCGCAATCCGAGGGGACGCGAGATCGGTTTTTCGCGCGGGATCTGCCTTACAGAGGCGGGCGAGGAGCACGATCTCTTCTGGGACAAGCCCACGGTGTTCGATGCGATCACGGTGCATCTCGATGAGGTCGAGGATACGGCGCGCGGAACGACAATCCTTGCGACCAATGCATGGAGTGCCGTGCAGGCGGCTGAGATCAAGACGCGGCGCTGCACGTTCTGGGGCGTGCAGTATCACCCGGAATATTCCTTCACGGATATTGCTGCCGTCTTGCGGCGGCTGAAAGCGCCTTGTGTCGAGCAGGGATTGTTCAAGGGCGACGCCGATCATGCCGCCTATGTCGAGGGGCTTGAAGGCCTGGAGCGGAATCCTGCCGACCTGGCGCTTGGCTGGCAGCATGGGCTGAGTGCGTCTGTCACCGAGGAGGCGCACCGTTCGCGCGAGTTGAAAAACTGGATCGAGCGGCTGGTGCTGCCGACGCGGGCGAAGCGCGGGCGGGGGTAGGGGCTGCGGGTGCCGGACAGCACGCGCGTTACCCAGCCGCGTTGCGGCTGGACGCGCCTGGCTCCCTGGATGACGGTGAAGGGTGCATGGGGTCAATGGAAGTTGCGGCCCTTCGGCAGGACACTGCGGACGTCGCGGGGGTGTTTCCAGAGCGTTGCCGGAGGGTCCTGTCTTTTCGATGGCAGGGGGCGGGTGACCTCGTCGGCGCGGCTTGCGGGGCGAAACGGGGTGGTGTCGCCCGCGAGTTCGTCGAGAGACGGCGTCATGTCTGAAATCCGGTTGGCGATGACGTGGATGACGCCGCTTTCGGCCTGTATTTCGCCGCGGACAAGAACGAGGCGGGCGCCGAGTACTGCGGGGCGGAACTGTTCGAAGGTTCTGGGCCAGACCACGATGTTGGCGACGCCGGTCTCATCTTCCAGTGTCATGAAGATCACGCCGGATGCGGTGCCGGGGCGCTGGCGGACCAGGACAAGGCCTGCGACTTCGACATTGCGGCCCGATTGAATTGAGGGCAGTTGTCCTGCCGGAACGGCCCTTCGCTTGTCCAGGCGGTCGCGCAGGAAAGATACGGGATGCGCCTTCAGCGATAGATGCAGGTGGCGGTAGTCTTCGACCACATGCTCGCCCAGCGGCATTGGCGGGACAGCAAAGTCGGGCTCATGCGTGGGTGAACTTGTGGTGGCGAACAATGGAAGGTCATCCTTGTCGCCGCTGCGGCGCAGGCCGCGGATGATCCAGAGGGCCTCGCGTCGATCCAGGCCGAGGGAGCGGAAGGCGTCTGCGTCGGCGAGGCGCTCGAGGGTGGACGGTTCGAGACCTGTGCGCAGCCAGAGATCGCGGATGGAGTCGAAGGGGTGG
>JBEIFU010000228.1:0-4209 GCA_040382295.1 Alphaproteobacteria bacterium | reverse complement strand
TCATTTGTGACCGATTTGCCGACTCCACGCTCGCCTACCAGGCCTATGCCGGGGGCATGGACAGGGAACTTGTCCGTCGGCTTCATAAGCTGGTCATGGGTGAGGCGGAGCCTGATTTGACCATCATACTCGACCTTGATCCCGAAGCGGGGCTTGCGCGCGCAGCGGCCAGGCCGGGCGCAGAGGCGCGTTTCGAAAGCAAAGGGCTTGCGTTCCATCAGCGCCTGCGCAACGGTTTTCTGGCTATCGCACGGGAGAATTCCAAGCGCTGCCGCGTTATCGATGCGCAGCGCCCCATCAGCGAAGTCGCGGCCGATGTTCTGCGCATCATCCTTGCACATTTGAAGCTGGACTGATGGCGCCGCGCGCTCCCCGAACGCTGGAAACGGAACTCCCGGAGAGTGACAGGGCAGGGGACATGCCCCATCCGAGGACGCAGGCGGTTCTGTTCGGACACGAAGCGGCGGTGGGCCAACTGGTTGCGGCGAGCCATTCGGGAGGCCTTCATCATGCATGGTTGATCTGCGGTCCGAGGGGTGTCGGAAAGGCGACGCTCGCGTGGCGCTTTGCGCGCGCGGTGCTGGCCCATGGGCTCACGGCTTGTCCCGCTGATCTCTCAGTACCCCTGGAGGACAAGGTTTTCCGCCTGATCGCCGCGTCGGCACATCCGGATGTCATCGGTCTCCGACGGCCCTGGGACACGGAGAAGAAGAAGTTCAAGTCGGAACTGCCGGTTGACGAGGTCCGCCGGCTCAGGTCGTTTTTTTCGAAGCATCCCTCCTTCGGCAGTCTGCAGATTGCGATTGTCGATTGTGTGGATGACATGAATGTCCAGTCCCAGAATGCACTCTTGAAGATACTTGAGGAGCCGCCGAAGGCCGCCCTTCTGCTGCTGATCGCTCATACACCGGGGGCTGTCCTTGCAACGGTGCGGTCGCGCTGCAGGACGCTCCAGCTCAGGCCCTTGCCGGCCGAAACCATGCAGCGAGCCTTGCAAAGCCTTGCGCCTGACGTTGACAGCGCTCACCTTACGCTTGCGGCAACCCTCGCAGAGGGGGCTCCGGGCCAGGCCGCAACGCTTGCTGTATCCGGCATGACGGGGGCCTATCAGCAAATTCTTTCCGTGCTCTCAACCCTGCCGCAACTCAATCATGCCATGCTGCATGGCTTGGCAGATCAGTTCATGAAACAATTCCCTGACCGGGGCATCGCAGGCTTCGCCCATCTTCTGTCGCTGGCGATCCAGCGTCATTTGAGGAGCCTCCTTGGAACGGCCAGGGCGCTTCCCGGCGAGCAGCAGGCCTTTGCGCGCATGGCCGCTGCACTGCCGCCTGTGCGCTGGAGCGATGCTTGCGCGGAGTTGCAGGCCCGCGAGGAGCGCGCCGTCGCCCTGAACCAGGACAAGAAGCAGTTTGTGCTTAACGCATTCTACGCGCTCGAAACTGCCATTCGGTCTTGATACGGTATCTGCCCATGCTTGTTGACAGCCATTGCCATCTCGACTTCCCCGAACTGTCGGCCGATCTACCCGGGGTGCTGGCGCGCGCCGTCGCTGCAGACGTCCAGGCCATGCTGACGATCTCGACGCGTCTCGACAGGTTTCCCGGTGTCAGGGCCATCGCGGAGAGTGCTCCGAATGTCTGGTGCACTGTTGGCATTCATCCGCATGAGGCGGCCGAGGAGCCACTGGATGAACCCGCGCGGCTGGTTGCGGAGACGCAGCATCCGAAGGTGATCGGCATTGGCGAGGCCGGCCTCGATTACTTTTACGAGCATAGTCCGCGTAACGATCAGATCCGCAACTTCAGGGCCCATATCGCCGCCTCCCGACAAACCGGACTTCCCCTTGTGGTGCATGCGCGCGATGCCGACGACGATTTGTGCCAGATCCTTCAGGAAGAGCACGCTATAGGTGCGTTTCCGGGGCTCATCCATTGTTTTTCGTCCGGACGCGGCCTTGCCGAGACAGCGCTTTCCCTCGGCCTCTACATTTCCATCAGCGGCATCGTCACCTTCAAGAAGGCTGATGAACTGCGGGCGATCGTGAGGGACGTGCCTCTGGACCGCCTGCTTGTCGAGACCGATGCACCCTATCTCGCGCCGGTTCCCCACCGGGGGCGATCCAACGAGCCGTCATTCGTTCGGCACACGGCTGCTGCGGTTGCGGCGATCAAGGGGATCGATCCAACCCACCTTGCGGAGCAGACGACGCGGAATTTTTTCTGTCTCTTCCAGAAGGCACGCATATGAAAGTGACCATTCTCGGCTGCGGATCCTCGGGCGGCGTTCCCCGGATCGGTGGGCGGGACGGACGCGGGGATTGGGGGGCGTGCGACCCCTCTGAACCGCGCAATCGTCGTCGTCGCTGCTCGATCCTCGTCGAGAGGCAAGCGACACGTGTCCTCGTGGACTGTTCCCCGGACATGCGCGAGCAACTGCTTGATGCGCGTGTTACGACCCTCGATGCCGTCTTCATCACGCACGATCATGCTGACCAGTCGCATGGCATCGATGATCTGCGCATGATTGCCCAGAACATGATGCGGCGTGTCCCCGTGCATGCAGGCAGTGAGGCGCTGGCTGTCCTTCGACAGCGGTTTCACTATTGTTTCGAGGCGACCTCGAATGGCGCTTACCCGGCCATTCTGGAAGCTCACGAGATCGCGCGGCCCTACAAGGACGTGGTGGTGGGTGCTGGAGAAGCCGCGATCACCGTGCGTGCCTTCGACCAGGACCATGGCAGCATGATCAGCCAGGGGTTCCGTTTCGGTCCTTTCGCGTATTCTTCTGACGTTGTGGACCTGGATGATCGCGCATTTGCTGTACTTGAGGGCGTGGAGTGCTGGATCGTTGATGCGCTGCGGTATCGACCGCACCCAACCCATTCCCATGTCGAGAAGACCCTCGCCTGGATCGAGCGGGTGAAGCCCCGCAGGGCGATACTGACGAACCTGCACATCGATCTTGATTACCGTACACTGAAGAATTCCCTCCCGGGTTGTGTCGAGCCTGCCTACGACGGCATGACGGTCGAGCTCTGATCGCGAAGGGGAGGTTTTATTTCCCAAATTAGCGAGGAGTCGGGTCGCGGATTCACCAAGGATGGCGATTGCGGGGCCTGTGACATGTTTTACGTTTGCCTGTGACGGAAATGTTTGAGATAAACTTGTTTTAAGGGGGCGCTTGGAGGGACCAGGCGCATGATTGTTAACTTTGGATTTGGGGGCTTGGGGTCGCGGTTGGGCGCGTGGGAGCGCGTCGCTGCAGCGGCCATTGGGAGCTTAGCGAAAAAGCGTGTGGCCGACTTGCCGCCCAGGGCACTGGTAACGGGCAGGGCAAGCCAAGTTAAACGTTTGCTTCCAAGTTTAAGTTAGAATTCCTCCGAATCTGGCATTGACGCCGAAAGGCCGGTTCTTTCGGAAGTGAGACGGGAAGGCATTTGGTTATGGGACGAGACACAGTCAACAAGGGTAACGGCATGACTCTCGCGCGCGCGACCGCAACTGTCGGTCTGATCTTCGGAGTTGCAATGATGACGGCGGTTGCCTCGGCGCAACCCGCCACCAACCCGCCAGCGGGGGGTGCTGCGCCAGCTGCTGCTCCGGCACAGCCGGGCGCGCCAGAAGCCGCGCCGGGCGCCGAGCCTGCGCCGCCGGCCATTGGACCGGATGGTCTTCCCCTTCCGGCAACAGAGGCGCCGGCTGCTGAAGCTCCGGCCGCTGCGCCGGCAGCCGAGGAAGGCGCTCACACAGAGATCACGCCGTACAAGATGTTCATGGAAGCGACCATCGTCGTCCAGGCCGTGATGATCATGCTGATCCTCTGGTCGGTCGTGACGTGGTCGATCCTGATTTCCAAGCTTACCTTCTTCTCGGGTCTGAACAGCAAGTCGAACCGAGTGGTGCAGATCTTCCGCAGCGCTGGCAGCGTTGCTGACGCGGCCAAGAATGCGAAGTCCTATCGCGACAACCCGATGGCAAAGATGCTGATTGCCGCCGCGGACGAACTCGGTGCCAAGAAGGGCGGCGCAGGCGGTCGAGTTCAGGCTCGCCTTGGCATCGTTCAGGCCGAAGCCGGGGAAATGCTCTCTTCAGGCATGGGTATCTTCGCAACGGTTGGTTCGATCTCGGCGTTCGTTGGTCTGTTCGGAACGGTGTGGGGCATCATGAACTCGTTCATCGGCATCGCGCAGTCGCAGACGACCAACCT
>JBEIFU010000227.1:0-4252 GCA_040382295.1 Alphaproteobacteria bacterium | reverse complement strand
GATGCCGGCTCGCAGCAGAGCCCAGACCCAAGGCGAAATCACAAGCGCGTGCACAAGGACGAGAGCTGCCGTGGTCGCAGCCAGAACGGCGAATGTCCGAATTTGTCCGACCCTGGCTGTCAGCCTTGGTGACAACCAGCAGCCGGCGATAAAGCCAATGAAGTAGGCCGACCCCATCAGAGCTATGGACGTACTCGAAAAGGCTTCGGCGTCGGCGCGCACCGGCACCAGCGTTCCCTGCAGTCCGTTGGCAAGCAACATCAGAACCGCGGTTGCGAGCAGGGATGCGATGGCTGCGATATCCGCAGTCGTAATGCGCTTCTTCATGATCTGCCGGTCGTCCTCACGCGCCTGTTTAGCGTCGCCGGTGCGAGGCTGCCAGCAGGATCTGCTCCTCACGACGCCCTGCCACAGGGGTCCAGCTCCACCCAGGAGATACTGCAGGCGCCTCGGTTGCTCCGCACCCCGGGCTTGTTTAGGTTCCCCTGCATGCTCGCAGCGAGAGAGAATCAGGAATGAGTGACGCGAAGTACCAACGCAACCCATACGAGACCGATCTCGACAAGAACCCTGCCAATTATCAGCCGCTGTCCCCCCTCACATTCCTGGAGCGTGCGGCCTTCGTCTATCCCGAGCGCACAGCGATCCTTCATGGCGAGTTGTCCTACAGCTATGCCGAGTTCTACGAGCGCTGCCGACGCCTTGCTTCGGCGCTGATGCGGCGAGGCATCGGGTTGGGAGACACGGTCTCTGTCCTTGCGCCAAATGTTCCTGCGATGCTGGATGCGCACTATGGCGTCATGATGACTGGTGCTGTCCTCAATGCGATCAACTATCGGCTCAGCGCGCAGGAAATCGCGTTCATCCTCGATCATGGCGAAGCGAAGGTCTTGATGGTGGATCGCGAGTTCGGCGCCCTCGCTCGCGACGCGCTGAAGCTCTGCAAGGCGAAGCCCTATCTCGTGGGCATTGATGATCACGCCTTCAAGGGTGGCGAGCTTCTTGGTGAGATCGAGTACGAAGATTTTCTCATGACGGGTGATCCCGCATTTGCTTGGTCATTGCCCGCAGATGAATGGCAGGCGATTGCGTTGAACTATACGAGTGGCACGACGGGAAATCCAAAGGGCGTGGTCTTCCACTCGCGGGGGGCTTATCTGCTGGCGCTCGGCAATGTGATTTCCGCATCGATCCGCGCGCATCCGGTTTATCTCTGGTCGTTGCCCATGTTTCACTGCAATGGCTGGTGCTTCACGTGGACGGTCTCCGTCGTTGCTGGCACGCATGTCTGCCTTCGACGGGTCAGTGCTGCCAACATGTACGAAGCCTGTGCGCGTTACGGTGTAACGCATATGTGCGGGGCGCCCATCGTCATGAGCATGCTCGTTGATGCTACTGACGAGGAGCGCAAGCCTCTTCCCAACAGGATCGAATTCATGACGGCCGCGGCCCCTCCGCCGGCAGCCACACTGGCCCGTATGGAAGCGGCCGGGTTCCAGGTTCATCACGTGTATGGATTGACCGAGACCTATGGGCCTGCGGTCGTGAACGCGTGGCATGAAGAATGGGACGCACATGATCTCGACGACCGCGCCCGCATCAAGGCACGCCAAGGGGTCCGTTATCCGGTCCTGGAGGCGTTAGCCGTGAAAGATCCGGAAACCATGCAGGACGTGCCACGCGATGGCCAGACCATGGGCGAAGTGTTCTTCCGCGGGAATGTCGTCATGAAGGGGTACCTCAAGAACCCCTCCGCTTCGACTGCGGCCTTCAAGGGTGGATGGTTCCACTCGGGTGATCTCGGCGTGTGGCACCCTGATGGCTATGTACAGCTCAAGGACCGATCGAAGGACATCATCATTTCGGGTGGCGAAAATATTTCGTCCATCGAGGTTGAAGACGTGCTGATGAAGCATCCCGCCGTGGGGCTTGCCGGCGTCGCAGGCAAACCGGATCCCAAGTGGGGAGAGACGCCTGTTGCCTTCATCGAACTGAAGAAAGGGGCCACCGCGACGCCTGAAGAGATCATCGGCTTTGTTCGAAGCCAGATCGCAGGCTACAAGGTTCCCCGCACTGTCGTGTTTTGTGATCTGCCGAAGACGTCTACGGGAAAGATCCAGAAGTTCAAGCTGCGGGAATTGGCGCTGAAGACCTGAGCGCGCGCCCCCAAGAATCAAAGAGCCCCCAGGACGCAGGTTACGTCGAGGGGGCTTCAACAGGGGTCGAGATCATGCTCTCGACAAAAATCGGGTTTAGTGGATCTCAAGCCTCAAGCGTTCGATTTCTTCCTTGAGGCGCAACTTTTTCTTTTTCAACGCCGCCAGCACTATGTCGTCAGGGTGAGGTCTGTGCTGCTCATCCCTGATTTTCTCTTCGAGTTTGTGATGCCTATCCGTAAGTTCCTGGATATGCGACTCTAGGCCCATTGACGTGCCTCCGTGCTATGAGGGGGAAAGTGGACCACAGAATGCGTGGTTTGTCAGCGCAGATATTGTTACGGTCACAAATATTGTGTTAACCCGCCGCGCTGTGCTCGACCCTGCATCTGCTTTTCAATTGCGCACGCCACCGAGGCTTTTTGCACTTGCGAAAGATACAATCGTGCCTGTGTGATAAGCTATTCCGTCATCAATGCCGCTTGGGCGCCTGCGAGAGCCATGGGATCCACAAAAGACACCGACAACAAGGACAATCCTGGGCTGACCGTTGTTGGCGGATTGCAGACCGAAGGCCTTGATGCGCTGCCCGAGGGTGTTGACCCGGGCTCGGTGGATCGGTCCACGCTTCAGGAACTTGCCTCGTTGAAAAGGCAACATCGCGAACTCGATGACGAGATCCAGGCGCTTGTTACGAGTGCTGCGATCGATCAACTGCTGTTGAAGCGGCTCAAGAAGCGCAAGCTGATGCTCAAGGATCAGATCACCAAGATCGAAGATTCGCTGCTGCCAGACATCATCGCCTGAGGCCCAGCCAGGCCCTCAGCCACCTGTGCTTCCAGGCTTTGTGCGCGCGCTCTTTGCATTGTACATCGCCCTGTCTGCGCTTTCCATTGCGCCATCGGGATCTTCTCCCTTGCGGAAGGCATGGACACCATGGGTCATCGACAGGGAGAGGTTCTTGCCATTCCATTCGAACGGCGTTTCGGAGAGCTGCCTGGCAAGGAACTGAGCCTTGTGCTCGGCGACCTTGCGGTCAGCCTTGGCCATGATGAGCCCGAACTCGTCTCCGCCCAAGCGTCCGATGATGTCCGACTCTCTCACATTCCCGGTCAGGATCTTGGCTACGTGCAATAGAACCGCGTCCCCCGCGGCGTGGCCGAACGTGTCATTAACTTGTTTGAAGCCATCCAGATCGAAGTAGACGAGAGATGCTGAAAGATCATATCGCTCGCCGAAATCCAGTATGCGCGACATCTCCCGCACGAACGCCCTTCGGTTCAGGAGCGGGACCAGACTGTCCTGATCGGCTAATGCCTGCACAGACTGCATCTTGCTCTTCATCTGCTCGATCTCGTTCCGGAGACGGTCGAGTTCGCCCATCAGGTTCATGATGGCGTCGCGGACCTTGGGGGTAAACTCGTTTTCCGGAATATCGAGGACGGTGGCCACCTCCCCCACCGCGCGGGCAGCTGCACCCTGGCCCGGCGCAGATACCTTCTGCACGGACGCGTAGGCGCTCACGCCTGTTGCGCCGGTAATGGAGCCTTGCCGGGGACCTGAAATCTTCATGCCGATCCATTATAGCGAAGGGTGGACGTTTTCTCCGTCACGAATCGTTAACATTCATGCTGCGACTAAATGTTTAACGGTTTCTGATTTCTGGATTTTACCTGCGTCCCAACATCGTTATATTTCGGCGCTTCCAAGTGCCCGGGGCGCTGCGCCTCGGGCCAAAGACGACCCAGGAAGCGCAGGGCCGACATGGCCACGAAATCAAATCCCTCCGGCGACCGTTCGCCCGCAGACGTCGGCATCATCATGGGCAGCCGTTCGGACTGGTCTGTGATGGCTGAAGCTGCCGAAACACTCGAGAAGCTTGGGATCCGGCATGAGGTGCGGGTTGTTTCCGCGCACCGAACGCCGGACCGTCTCTTTGCTTATGCAAAAGGGGCGCGCGCGAGGGGGATCAAGATCATCATTGCTGGCGCGGGCGGTGCCGCGCATTTGCCGGGCATGGCGGCATCAATGACGACGCTTCCGGTCCTGGGAGTTCCCGTTGCGGCGACGGGACTGAACGGGCTCGATAGCCTGCT
>JBEIFU010000226.1:0-4259 GCA_040382295.1 Alphaproteobacteria bacterium | reverse complement strand
GCTCAGGCGACCGCTCTGGGGCCTTTCCTTCAGGGTTTCACGCATCCCGTCAGCGACCTGTCGCGTGGGGCCACTGTCGATGAAATCGTCGACACTGCCATCATGACTGCCAGCCAGGCCACGCTTCACTGAGCGGATACGCCCCGCAAGGGGCGCACGCGCGCAATCCGCCTGACCCCGTCAGTGCGTTGCCTGTTGCTTCTTCTCGCGTGCTGTCACGTACAGCGACACCAGCACCCCACCGAGGATCAAGGCCAACGTCACGCCGAGCGATACCTCGGCCGGGATCTTGCCGATGAACTGTGCGAGGAAGATCTTCGACCCGATAAAGACCAGCACCAGCGCCAGCGCGTATTTCAGGTAGTGGAAGCGGTGGATCATGGCGGACAGGGCGAAGAACAACGCGCGCAGGCCCATGATGGCAAAGATGTTGGATGTGTAGACGATGAAGGGATCCGTCGTGATCAGAAACACCGCTGGAATCGAGTCGACTGCAAAGATGATGTCGGCGAATTCGACCACGCACAGGGCCAGGAAGAGGGGGGTGGCGTGCAGCTTGAGCTGGCTGCTGACGCCAACCGGCAAGCGAACGAAGAAGCGGTCGCCATGAAGTTCGTTTGTCAGTCGGATGTTCCGTTTCAGGAAAAGCAGCATCCTGTTGTTGGCAAGATCTGGCTCGCTGTCGACCATGAACAGCATCTTGATGCCAGTGAAGATCAGGAACGCGCCAAAAACGTAGAGAATTGCATGGAACTCGGTCACCAGGGCCGCGCCAAGTGAGATCATTATGGCACGCAGCACAATGACGCCCAGAATGCCCCAGAAGAGCACCCGATGCTGGTATTCACGCGGTATGGCGAAATATGAAAAGACAAGGGCGATGACGAAGATGTTGTCGAGGGCCAGCGTGTACTCGACGAGGTAGGCGGTCATGAAGTCCATGCCCGACTTCTCGCCGTAAGTGTACCAGACCCAGACACCAAAACTGAGGGCAATCACCACATAGGCCGATGACTGGATCATGCTCTCCTTGAAGGTGACCACATGCGCCTTGCGGTGGAACACGCCGAGGTCAAAAGCGATGAGTGAACCCACAATCCCGAGGAAGGTGAACCAAGCCCACACGGGCTTCCCAAGGAAGTCATCGAACAGGAACGGAAGGAGTTGCTCCACGGGGCCCTCTGTTTTCAGGATTTCGGTTCAAGACGCTTGTCCGACATCGCAGGCAACCGCCTGCCAGAGGGGCCCGGCCCAAGTGCTCGCGACATTTGGTGGAGCTGCATGCAAATTCAAGTGGCGATGCAAAACCGTCGACGAGGAGTGCCCTGGATGCAACACAAGGTTAACGGCCATGCCATTTATGTCGATCAAACGGGCTGCGTTTGTGGCCGCATGTCGTCGCGGTTGATGCCGGCGACGACCACAGGTTTTTTCATGGCATCGCGCCGGAATGGCTCGCCCAGTTCCTGATTCAGGATCACCTCGATGAAGGTCGTTATCCGGCTGTTCTGATCATCGCAGGCCTTGATCAGTGCTGCTTTCAGTTCGTCCTGCGTTCGGACAGTGACACCCTTCAGGCCGCATCCCTCTGCGACCCGCGCATAGCTCAGATGCGGATCAAGCTCGGTCCCGACAAAATTGTTGTCATACCAGAGGATGGAATTGCGTTTCTCGGCACCCCATTGGAAGTTTCGGAAAATGACCATCGTGATGCCGGGCCATTCCTCGCGTCCGATCGAGGACATTTCGCTCATCGAGATGCCGAAGGCCCCATCGCCCGCAAAGCCGACGACTGGTACGTCGGGACAGCCGATCTTCGCCCCGATGATGGCTGGGAACCCGTAGCCGCAAGGTCCAAACATGCCAGGTGCCAGGTATTTTCGCCCTTTCTGGAATGCCGGATAGGCGTTGCCGATCGCGCAGTTGTTGCCAATATCCGTCGAGATGATGGCCTCAGGCGGGAGTGCCGCCTGGATGGCGCGCCACGCCTGACGCGGAGACAACCGATCCGGATCGCGCTGCCGCGCCTGCGCATTCCAGACCGTCCCTGGATCATCATCCTCGTGATCCATGCTGGACAGCGCCTGGCGCCAGGCCGACTTGGTCTGATGGATGAGCGCGCGTCGCGCGTCTCGTCCTGCATTGCCGGCAGAGGTAGATAGCTGGAGGTTGATCTGTTCGGCAACCAGCTTCGCATCGCCACATATACCGACACTAATGGGCTTGGTCAGTCCGATCCGATCGGGATTGATGTCGACCTGGATGATCTTGGCCTCCCGGGGCCAATAATCGATCCCGTAGGAGGGCAGGGTCGAGAAGGGGTTCAGTCGCGTTCCCAGCGCCAGAACGACATCGGCCTTTGCGATCAGCTCCATGGCGGCCTTAGAACCGTTGTAGCCCAGCGGTCCCATCGCCAGCGGGTGTGACCCCGGGAAGCTGTCATTGTGCTGGTAGCCGCTGCAGACCGGCGCGTCGAGGCGCTCAGCCAATGCCGTGCAGGCCGCAATGGCATTGCCAATCACGACGCCGCCACCTGCGAGGATAACGGGAAATCTGGCTGCCGACAAAAGCCGGGCGGCCTCTGCAATCGCTTCCGCACCGCCAGCAGGACGTTCGATATGCGTGACGGCGGGCAGGGTGATGTCGATGACCTGGGTCCAGAAATCACGCGGCACATTGATCTGCGCCGGAGCTGACAGTCGCAACGCCTTCAGGATGACGCGGTTCAGCACCTCGGCGATGCGCGAGGGATCACGCACTTCCTCCTGGTAGCAGACCATGTCCCTGAAAAGCGCCATCTGCTCCACCTCCTGGAAGCCGCCTTGACCGATTGTGCGGTTGGCGGCCTGCGGCGTGACCAGCAGCATGGGCGTGTGGTTCCAGTAGGCTGTCTTGATGGGCGTGACGAAATTCGTGATACCTGGGCCGTTCTGTGCGATCGCCATGGCGATCTTGCCTGTCGCCCGGGTATATCCATCGCAAATGGTGCCTGCGTTGCCTTCGTGCGCGCAGTCCCAGAACGTGATCCCGGCCTTGGGAAACAGGTCCGAGATCGGCATCATCGCCGACCCGATGATCCCGAACGCGTGCTCGATGCCGTGCATCTGAAGCACCTTCACGAAGGCTTCTTCGGTTGTCATTTTCATGTGTCACCTCAGGAATTGCGTGCTCGGACCATAGGCTGATTTGTGTCCGTTCACCAAGCCGGTCCCAACCCTGTTCATGCTGGCCAATGGTCGAGACGTGGGCTATGGACATCTGACGTCACAGGAAAGAGGGCCCGGGCCCCGCTCGTCAGACCATGAGTAGCACGCTTCTCTACGGTGATATCCCGATCGGACTGGTGCCGGTAGCACCTGGAAGCGTGCAGGTGTCCCCACTGGTGCCGGGCTCGGAGAGCCTCGAGGCGCTGGAGCCTGAAAGCTGCGACGGCCTCGTGATGCGCGCGCCGCCCAACACGCTCGAGCGGCGGCACGAAATGGCGCTTGCGCTGCGGGCGCTGAGGCCGAGTGCTGACTTCGTAATCCTCGCCGCGAAGGACAAGGGCGGCACGCGTTTGGGCAAGGAGCTGGCCGGCTTCGGGATCGAGGTCACGGACCAGCCCCGCCATCACCACCGCATCTGCTCCGGCAGGCGTCCGGCAACGCTGCAGGGGATCGAGCACGCCATCGCGGACGGCGCGCTGCGCCATGTCCCCGAGCTCAATCTCTGGAGCCAGCCAGGCCTCTTCAGTTGGGATCGCTTTGATGTCGGTTCGGCGGTACTGATCGAGGTATTGCCCCCACTCTCCGGTCAGGTAGGTGATTTCGGCTGCGGGTATGGCCTCCTGTCGCTCGCAGCGCTTCGCAGCGATGCCGTGACGGCTGTAGTGGGGTTCGACCTTGATCGCCGGGCCATCGCGGCGGCTTGCCGGAATATCAGGGACCCGCGGTTCAGGGGGGCTTGGGTCGACCTCGCGGAAAAAGGAGCTGGCATCAATGATCTCGATGCAGTCGTCATGAACCCGCCGTTCCATCATGCCGGTATGGAAGATCAGACCCTGGGGCAGGCGCTGATCGGGCGCGCGGCCGAGGCGCTGCGACATGGCGGTGTACTTTGGCTGACGGCGAACCGGCATCTTCCGTATGAGACCGTGTTGAAGGCACGCTTCAGGACTGTGCGCCTCATCACCGAGGACGGTGGCTTCAAGGTCTTTCAGGCCATCAAATGAAGAAGGTTGTCGAAACCGCGCGGCTGGACCGGCTATTGGCCAACATGGG
>JBEIFU010000225.1:0-4302 GCA_040382295.1 Alphaproteobacteria bacterium | reverse complement strand
TCGAGGCGCGGCTGTCGCCACTGTCGGCGACCGGGATCCGGGCCAAAGGAGCATGGGCTGTGTCCCAAACCCGTTTTTTGTGAGGCTTGCGGAAACCGCCTCGTGCTAGACTGATCGCCTTGAAAATCGATGCTTTCTTTCAGAACGGAGACCCAAGCTGTCCACGAAGCGTACGCCGCGCAAGTCGCTCAAAAAGGCCAATCCTTCAGCTGCGCCCGCCGCCAAGCGCCCGGCGCGCACGTCACCTGCCCCGAAGACCGGGGCGACGAAGGCAAACACGCTGAAGAAGGCCGCTGCAAAAGCCGCTCCCAAACCGGTCAAGAAACCTCGCGCGAAGAGCCTTGCTTCAGCCCAGGCCCGCGAGCTGCTGGCGAAGATCCTGACATCGCTCGATGCCGATAAGGCCGAGGAGATCGTCTCGATCGACATGTCGGGTCGCACGCCCATGGCGGATTTCATGGTGGTGGCCAGCGGGCGATCCAGTCGACACGTGGCGTCCATCGCCGAGCACCTGACCGAAACCCTGAAGGGGGAAGGCCTCAGGTGCCGGGTTGAGGGGCTGCAACAGGGTGACTGGGTCCTCATCGACGCGGTCGATGTCATCGTGCACGTCTTTCGCCCCGAGGTACGCGCCTTCTACAATCTCGAGCAGATGTGGCGTGGGCCGGATCTTGCATCGTTGCCCGGCTGAGCCTTGTCCCTGTCGATCGATATCGTTGCGGGTGGCCGCGCGCGACATGCGCCGGAAACCGGACTTGCCCTCGCCTACCTCGATCGCGCGCGCGAAGCAGGTCGCGGCCTGGGGTTCGCCGGGTTCACCCTGCGCGAAGTGGATGAACGCAAGGACGATGTATTCGACTTCGGCGGCCTTGGCGTTGCGCTTGACGAGCGCGGCAAGACGGTGGGCAGCGTAGCGTTTGCGCAGATGCTTGCGGGATGGCGCGATGCGGGCGAGCCGCGGGTGACCTTCGTCATCGGCGGGAGCGACGGCTTGCCTGACCTGGTGCGACAGCGTGCGCGCACGAGCCTTGCCTTCGGCGTCCAGACCTGGCCGCATCTGCTGGTGCGCACGATGCTGGCAGAACAGATCTATCGCGCGGTCACGATCCTGTCGGGGCATCCCTATCACAGGGCCTGATGCTGCGAGGTGGGGTCGAAATCTCGCGCTTGAGGCCGGTTTGACAGGCTGGCCGTAACGCGCGAACCTGCGCCATCGACATCCTTATTTCCACGGAATGGAGCTAGACCATGGCGGAAGCCTATATCATCGACGCATGCCGCACCCCGCGCGGGATCGGCAAGGTTGGCAAGGGTGCGCTGGCCGATATTCACCCGCAGCAGCTTGCTGCGACCGTGCTCAAGGCGATCGCCGAGCGCAACAACCTGAAGACCGAAGAGGTCGATGACATCATCTGGGGCACGTCCTCGCAGCGCGGCAAGCAGGCGATGGACATGGGGCGCATGGCGGCGCTGGATGCAGGCTATTCGGTCAAGGCATCGGGCATGACGCTTGACCGGTTCTGCGGCTCGGGCATCACCACGGTCAACATTGCGGCCTCGGCCATCCTGTCGGGCATGGAAGACCTCGTGATCGCGGGCGGTACCGAGATGATGTCCTACACGTCATCGTCGGCGGACCCGAAGGCAGGTCCCATGCTGATGGATGCGGGCAACCTGCGCCTCAGGGCGCGGCATCCGCAATCGCACCAGGGCGTGTGCGCCGATGCGATCGCGACGCTCGAGGGCATCCCGCGCCAGGCGCTGGACGAACTGGCGCTGGTCAGCCAGCAACGCGCGGATGCGGCGATCAAGGCTGGTCATTTCAAGAAGAGCCTTGTCCCCGTCTACAAGGAAGACGGGACACTGGCGCTGGACCGCGAGGAGTTCCCTCGGCCGCAGACAACGCTAGAGGGGCTGCTTGCGCTCAAGCCCTCGTTCGAGGCCATGGCCGAGTTTCCGTTCGACGACAAGGGAACGACGCTTGGCGGCCTTATCCGTCAGGTTTATCCGGACCTCAAGATCACGCACATGCATCATGCCGGCAATTCGTCGGGCGTGGTCGACGGGGCGGCGGCGCTGCTGCTGGCCTCGCCTGCCTATGCCAAGAAAAACGGCCTGAAGCCGCGGGCGCGGATCGTGGCATGGGCGAATATGGGCGACAGCCCGACGCTGATGCTGAACGCGCCGGTTCCGGCTGCGCGCAAGGTGCTGGACAAGGCTGGCCTGAAGATCGAGGACATCGACCTTTGGGAGATCAACGAGGCCTTTGCCGTCGTGGCCGAGAAGTTCATCCGCGACCTGAAGCTTGACCGCAACAAGGTCAACGTCAATGGCGGGGCCATGGCGCTTGGTCACCCGATCGGCGCGACGGGTTCAATCCTGATCGGCACGATGGTCGACGAGCTTGAGCGTCGCGACCTGAAGCGCGGGCTCGTGACCATGTGCGCCGCCGGTGGCATGGCACCGGCCATCATCATCGAGCGCGTCTGAGCCCGCCCGAAATCACGCTTCAAGGACCGCAGGCCGTCCAGCGTTGCGGTCCTTGTGCGTTTGGCCTAATGGAGCAGGCCAGAAATCAATTGCGTCATACCCTGTCGATAACCGGTTCAGCCCCATGCAGAAGCGCCCCACGTTCGATTTTGCCATCATCCGCCATGGCCAGAGCGAGGCGAACAGGCAAAACATCTTCACGGGCTGGCGCGACAGCCCGCTGTCGGACGTCGGGATCAGGGAGGCGCGTGAGTCAGGACGGTTGCTGAAGCAGGAGGGGTTTCACTTCGACATCGCGTTCACCTCGCTGCAGAGCCGCGCGATCAAGACGCTCTGCCTCGTGCTTGAGGAAATGGACCTGATGTGGATCCCCGTGCGCAAGCACTGGCAACTCAACGAGCGGCATTACGGTGCGCTGCAGGGCAAGAACAAGGTCGAGGCGGTCGAGGCTTTCGGCGAGGCGCAGGTCAACAAATGGCGACGCGGCTATGCCGTCAGGCCGCCTCTGGTCGATGTCACCGATGCAGACTATCCAAGGTTCGATGCGCGCTATGCGAATGTGCCGGAGGCGATGCTGCCACGCGGGGAAAGCCTTGAGGATGTATCGGCTCGCATTCTCCCGTTTTGGTTGAACGAGCTCCTGCCGCTTGTTCGCTCTGGGCAGAAAGTCCTTGTTGCAGCTCATGGCAATTCATTGCGGGCGCTGCTCAAGCATCTCGAGGGTCTGAGCGAGGCTGAGATCGAGGCGGTGAACATCCCCACGGGGTTGCCAAAGATCTACACGCTCGATGCTGCGGGCCTCGCAAGAACAACTTCCTATGTGGGTGACCCGGCAGATGTGCAGGCCCGCATGCAATCGGTTGCCAACCAGACCAAAAAGGGCTGAAAGCTGGTCTGTCGACCAGTGTGACCGATTCGGGGTTTCGTTGCGCGCGTTCCCTTCCTTGCCGCCATCTCTTGCCCGCGCCCGGCGCGGGCGCCGGACATGCCCGGCCATGAGAGCCGGAGTCTTGTGGCGCCGTCGCATGGCAGGCTTTGTCCTGGCGTTTGCAGCCCCCTTGTGTTCGCTCGCCGAGGAGCCTGCGGTCAATCCCGTGGAGCAGCTCAACACGATTGAGAAACAGATCCGCGATGATCGCTCGCAAATCGAAAGGCTGCGGCAGGCCAACGAGCGAAATGTCCGGGAGCAACAAGCTCTTCGGGAACGGCTCATCGAGGCTGCGGGCAATGCGCAAGCACGCGAGCGCGCGCTAGGCGCCATCGAACAGAAACTTGCGGGCCTTGAGACCCAAGAGGCGAAAGCTGTCGAGCGCCTGCAGTCGGAGCGTGAAGCGCTCGGTCAGTTGCTGGCTGTCCTGCAGCGCATGGGCCGAGAGCCTCCGCCGGCTCTCATCATCAGGCCGGACAATGCCACTGCGGCGGCACGTTCTGCCATGCTGCTGTCGGCGGTGGTTCCCCAAGCGCAGGCCAAGGCCACGGCCCTGAGCCTGCGGCTCAATGAGCTGCGGCGGTTAAGGCTGGAAACCGCACAGCAACGCCTGAAGGCGGCTGAAGCCCTGGCGGCGCTGGACAGGGACCGTAACACGCTGGGCCATTTGCTCGCCCAGCGCCGGGCGCTGATGGAGCGAACCATGGCAAATCTGGGTGCAACGCAAGACCGCGTACACGCGTTGGGGGAACAGGCGCAGGACCTTCGCGCGCTTCTGGAAAGCCTGCGTGAGGATGAGCAGCGCCCGCTGATCAGAGGCCGTGGTCCTGCCGTTGTCGGGCAGATCGCTGCAGCCGGCGCCGCGCAACCCGTGCCACTGGAGC
>JBEIFU010000224.1:0-4319 GCA_040382295.1 Alphaproteobacteria bacterium | reverse complement strand
GTTGCGCTCGCCCGTCGGACCCGGCAGCACCTTGGCCACCGAAAATTCCTCACGCGCGAGGTTCGCGTAATAGCGCAGGAAATCGACGGCCTCCCGCACATCCGCGATGCCGTTCGAGACGGTCTTTCCCGCCTCCCGCACACACAGGCCGATCAGCGTCGCGGCATCGCGCTCGAACAGGTCGGCCGCACGGTGCAGGATCTCGGCGCGCCTTGTTCCGCCAAGCCGGTCCCACTCACCCTGCGCCGCCACCGCAGCCTGTGCCGCTCGCGCCGCAACCTCAGGCGTACCATCGACGCACGAGCCGATCTGGCGTGACCTGAGGGCAGGATCGAACATCGCGCGCGCCGTGCCCGAAACAGCCTCGCCCGAAACCAGCGCCGCTGCCTGCAGCGGTGCCGCAACGGCCTCGCCGATCGCCTTCATCAGGGGCGCAGCCCGCGCCGGGTCGCTGAGCAGCACGCCGCGGGAATTCAACCGGTCAGCAAACAGGTTCACCGGCAGGGGAATACGCGGATGCGATTTCTGTGTCATGGCTTCAACCTGCTCGACCGGATCGGCAATGATGGCTTCAATGGGAGCCTCGTCATCGGCGAGGCGATTGACAAAAGAGGTGTTCGCGCCGTTTTCAAGCAGGCGGCGCACCAGATAGGCAAGCAGGTCCTCATGCGCGCCGACAGGCGCATAGATGCGGCACTGCGCGCCCAGTCGATCGGCACCCACCGCCTCGTCATAGAGTTCCTCACCCATGCCGTGCAGGCGCTGGAATTCATAGTCCCCGCGATTGCCCGCAAGCGTGCGCACCGCAGCAAGCGTATGCGCGTTGTGGGTGGCAAACATCGGGAAGAAAGCTGCCGGATCGGCCAGCAATTTCCGCGCACACGCGAGATACGACACATCGGTCGACGCCTTGCGCGTGTACACGGGATAGCCCTCGATCCCCGCCTCCTGCGCCCGCTTGATCTCGCTGTCCCAGTAGGCGCCCTTCACCAGGCGCACGGGCAAGCGGCGCTGATGGCGCTGGGCGACACCCGCGAGCCAGTCGATCACCGCCGGCGCGCGCTTCTGGTAGGCCTGGACCGCAAGGCCCAACCCCTCCCAGCCGCGCAGCTCCGGCGCACCGGCCAAGGCCTCGAAGACGTCGAGCTGCACCTCAAGCCGATCCGCCTCCTCGGCGTCGATCGTGAAGCCGATGCCGGCCTCCTTCGCCGCCAGGCAGAGAGGCATGAGCCGCGGCAGGATCTCGGGCATCACGCGCCCCATCTTGAGCGCCTCCAGCCGCGGATGCACGGCCGAAAGCTTCACCGAGATCGAGTTACGCGTGAAGATGTCCCCGCCCCGTCCGCGCTCATGCGCGGCGATCGAGGCGATCGCATCGGCATAGGCGCGCGCATAGCGCTCGGCATCCTCGCGCGTCATCGCCGCCTCGCCCAGCATGTCGAACGAGAAGCGAAACCCGCGCTTGGCCGCATCGCTGCCGCGCTTCAGTGCCTCCGCAATCGTCCGGCCCAGCACGAACTGCCCGCCCATGATCCGCATGGCCGTCGTCATGGCCTGGCGGATGATCGGCTCGCCGCTGCGCTGGACAAGCCGCCCCAGCACCGCCGACCAGTCCTGCGGGCCATCGCCCAGCTTGACCACGTGCCCCGTGAGCATCAGCGCCCATGTCGAGGCATTGACGAACACGGAATTCGATTGCCCCAGGTGCCGGTCCCAGTGCGCACTGCCGATCTTGTCGCGAATCAGCCTGTCAGCCGTTTCGGCATCGGGCACCCGCAGCAGCGCCTCGGCGAGGCACATGAGCACCACGCCCTCTTCGGTCGACAGCGCGTATTGATGCAGGAAGGCATCGAGCCCCCCGCGCTTGCGCTGCGCCCGCACGCGACGGACAAGGTCGCTCGCCACGGCTTCGGCCTCGGCACGCTCGCGCGCGCTCAGGCGCGCCTGCGGCAGCAGCGCCTCGACGGTGGAAGCCTCGTCGGCAAGATAGAGCCGCGCCATCTCGTGGCGCGCATGGTCCATGGTCATGGGGCCGGACAATCCTACGCGACACCCCCGAACGCAAGATGCCGAAAGGGACCTTGCGCTCGCACGGTTTTGGCCCGCACGAGCGATGGACAGAGTCCGACGCTATGGATTGATAGCGCCGAACATCGCCGAAATCGCCGAAAACAAAAATTGAACAAATTGTCGCAGCACCAGAATCAGAGCAAACCCAGCTCCGCCAGCTCCCGCCGAAGCCCCTCCGGCATCTCGTCCCCGCCCGCCGAACCCACGTCCGGCGGCACGTCATTGGGATCGAGGTAGCGCCACCCCTGAAACGGCCGCCGCGGGCGCGGGGCAACAGGGATGAGGTCCGGCTCGAGCACCAGGTGACAGCGCTGAACCCCATCACGATCCGTGAAAGGGCGGATGTCCGCGAGCACCTGACGGACCGCCGTGAACCCCTTGATCACCCAATAGAGCGAGCCGCCATCGAGCACCTCGGCGCGCCGCTTCGGGATCATGCGGGTCGTGTGCCACTGCTCGGCCTTCAAGCCGCGCTGGCGCAAGGCAGCGAAATGGCTCTGCTGCCAATTACGCAGGTCGGCAACCGAGTCCGCACCGACGCAGAGCTTGATGATATGGAGGGCCAGGATCAGCCCCCCCTCTCGGAGGCCTCAAGCTTGCCATTTCCGTTCTTGTCGAGCGCATCGAAGCCCGCAAGTTGCCCCGCCTGGAACTCCTCGACCGAAACCTTGCCGTCACCATTGGCATCCATCGCCCGACGCTGCGCGTCGGTGAGCTTGTACTCTTCAGGCTCGATGAAGCCATTCTGGTTCTTGTCAGCCGCAAACGCGGTGCGCGCCACCTGGTTGCGGAACTCCTCGCGGCTGACAGCGCCATCGCCATCATAATCGCCCTGCGCCGCGCTTGCCATCGAGGCCGTGGCCAGGCAGGCAGCAAGCGGGAAGGCACCCAGGAAGAATAGGCTTCTCATGTTCGTCTCCGTGATGTGACCGCAGGGTCGAATGCTCCACATGCACCGTCTAGCATGCCTGCCGCCCCCCTGCACAGGCTTGCAAACAACCGGAAAAACGGGATTTAATGATCCTCCGAAATGGGTGGAGAATCGAAGATGAGATCTGCAGCAACCACAGCCTGGACGGCGACGGCGCTGGGCCTGTCCCTGGCCTTCGCATCGCCCGCTGCCGCGCAGGACATTCGCTGCGGCTCGAGACCGGGGGCCAGCAACTACTGCAACGCCGACACCTCGCGCGGGGTCGAGCTTGTGTACCAGCACTCGGGCTATGGCTGCTACTTCAACGACACCTGGGGTTTCGACCGCAATGGCATCTGGGTGGCCAACGGGTGCAGTGCCACCTTCCGCCTCGGCAAGAGGGACAAGGGCAAGGGCGACACGGCCGCAGCCATCGGGCTCGGCATCCTCGCGCTTGGCATTCTCGCGGCAACATCCGGCGATGACGGCGACGCAAATCGTCGCGAGCCACCGGGCTCCGGTTATGGCCCCGGAGGCTACCCGCCGCCGCCGCCACCCGGCGGCTATCCGTCGGGCTCATACCCGCCACCTCCACCGCCGAGCGCCTATGGCCCAGGCGGCTACGGGCCACCACCGCCTCCGCCGCAAGGCGGCTACTATGGCCGCCCTTACCAGGTCGTGGCCTGCAACTCCAAGAACAACAGATACACGCAATGCCCAGTGCGCGTGCGCAGCCACGTCGAACTCATTCGTCAGCGCAGCAATAGCTCCTGCCGCTTCAACGCCTCGTGGGGCTATGACCGTCGTGGCATCTGGGTGGACAAAGGCTGCCGCGCCGACTTCGCAGTCTACAACTGACGCAACAGCATATGCACGCAGCCAGGGGCGCCCGATCGGCGCCCCTTTTTTGTTGCATCAGGCGAGGGCCTCGAACAAGACGATGGCTACGCCCTCTTGGACCTGGTCGCCAGCCTTGAACGGCACGGCCTTTATCGTGTGATCACCGGGCGATGCGAGCGTGTGCTCCATCTTCATGGCTTCCAGCACTGCCAGCGCCTGACCTTTGCGCACGCGGTCGCCCGCCTTGACCAGGACCTGCGACACCTTGCCAGGCATGGGTGAGCGCACCTCGTTTCCACCCGCATCGCCCGTGTCGGCGGCACCCAGGGGATCGTGCACCTCGACAGCAAAACTGTATCCGCGCAACAGCACCGCAAGCTGGAAGCCCGACGCGACCACGCTACCCGTCACCCGCCGACCGTCGACAATGACTTCGATACGATCCCCGTCAACATGGCGCGCCGAAACCTCGGCACTTCGATCGCCTTCGACAACCCGC
>JBEIFU010000223.1:0-4394 GCA_040382295.1 Alphaproteobacteria bacterium | reverse complement strand
TCCGTGCGCCCTGGTTCCTGGTCATGGAGTGGATACGCCCGCGCTGAAGCGCAGCCCGGATCAGAACAACCCGCGCTGGTAGTCGCTGACGGCCTGGCGCAGTTCGTCGACCGTGTTCATCACGAAGGGGCCGTGCTTGGCAATGGGTTCGCCGATGGGACGGGCTGCAACGATAAGGATGCGGCTTGCCTCCGCCGCACCGGAGACTTCAAGCGTACCGCTTTCCGACAGGACGGCAAGCTGCCCGGCGACAAGCTGCTGACCCGCAACCATCGCGCCGCCCGCGAAAACAAAGGCGAACCCGTTATGGCCATCGGGAACGGGCACGCGCGCACCTGCACCAGCCCCAAGCGCGACGTCGGCGATGAAGGGTGCCGTTGGCCGTTCAGGCCCCGGCCCGCGCTGCTGGCCCCACGTGCCCGCGATGAGCTTCACATCCACCCCCGGCGCAAGCGCGAAGGCCGGGATCATCTCGCGCGGAATGTCCTGGTACCAGGGCGCGCGCATCTTCTCGCGCGCGGGCAGGTTCAGCCAGAGCTGGAAGCCGAACATGAGGCCGCTGCTCTGCGCGGGCATTTCGGAGTGTACGACACCCCTGCCCGCCGTCATCCACTGCACCCCGCCATCAGTGATCAGGCCGCGACCACCCTTGTTGTCGCGGTGCTCGAGACTGCCGTGGATCATGTAGGAGACGGTCTCGAAGCCGCGATGGGGATGCGGCGGGAAGCCGGCGATATAGGCCTTGGGATCCTCGGATCCGAAATTGTCCAGCATCAGGATTGGGTCGATATGCGGGATCTCGGGCGTCCCGATCAGGCGCGTCAGGCTGACGCCAGCCCCATCCTGGGTCGGCATGCCGCGCGTGATCCTCGTGACCTGACGCAGTTTCTCAGTCATCGAAATATCTCTCCAATCCGGGCGTTGGCGACCGCAAGACAGGTGCTTGAGGGCACAGACATAGCGGCCACCCTGAGGCCTGTCGACATGCCGATCGATCGGCGAACGAACGTGCCCTGATGCATGTGGCAGGCCCACCCGACCAAAGGTGGGCCTGCCTGGCGGGGCCGACCGCTGGACCTTGAGGAGAGACCGCAGCCCCGTCAGCATCGTAATCCGGCGAACCGGAGACGCACGATGCAGGCGCAGTGTGGGGCCCGGCCGGGGCAAGATCAAAACAACTCATTCTGACCGGCCGTTCAGCAGCCGTTCAACTGGGGGCCATTGTTTTGACTCAATGATCGCCTAGACGCGTGCCGGCCGAACGTCAGGCGACGATCCTTTCCATCGTCTCCACCGCGTCGACGCTCGGATCCTGCGCCTGTTCAGGCACGGGCCAGGGGAAGCTCACGGTCACTTCGGTACCAATGCCCTCCTCGCTGGTGATGGTGGACGTGCCGCCGTGTAGCGTCACCAGGGCGCGAACCAGCGTCAATCCCAAACCTGTCCCCATATTGTGGCTCGTATAGCTGTTGTCGGCCTGCTCGAAGGCCTCGAACACGTGCGGCAGGCGATCGGCAGCGATGCCACAGCCCGTATCTGTCACGCGCAGGATCGAGGCATTGCCATCGCGATGCAGGTGCACACTGATGGATCCGCGATCGGTGAACTTCAGGGCATTCGACAGGAGGTTGATGGACACCTGCATGAAAGCACGCTCATCGACCCACATTTTTTCGTCACCGGGTTGCACGACCAACTCGATCCGCAGACCCTTGGCTGCAGCACGTTCCTCGATGAAGCGCATTGCCTGCTCAAGAGCTGCGTCTGCATCGATCCACTCGGGATAAAGCTCCATCTTGCCTGCCTCGATCTTGGCGACGTCGAGCAAGTCATTGATCATGCCAAGCAAATGCCTACCGCTGGAATTGATGTGGTTGGCGTAATCCCGGTACTTGACTGCAGCATTCGGGCCAAAGTGCTGGGCAGAGATAACTTCGGAAAATCCGAGGATGGCGTTGAGCGGGGTCCTGAGCTCATGGCTCATGTTGGCAAGGAACTCGCTCTTCAGGCGGCTGGCGCGTTCGGCCTCGTCGCGCGCACGCGTGTTGTCTTCCTTGAGCCACTCGTTTTCGATCTGTGCGGCGATGTTCTTCTCGATCTGGCGGCTGGCAGTGCGCACGCTGCCGGTCACGATGAAAAAGACCGCAAAGGCGATGCTGCCGACAAGGTGGGCAACTTCCGAATCCGAGGTTGCGCATCGTGCGAGGAGGAGAAGAAACGAAATGCCGGCACCCGCCATGTAGCTGCTGAACCAGGTCATGCGGGCGACAATGCCATTCATGACCCCGGCCAGCACCAGGATTGCAAGGACCAGGTTGTTGACCTCGTTCCCGGGTATCCAGAAGAACCAGCATACCGACGCCCAGGCCGAGCTCAGCATGGCGAGGATTGCCAGGGTGCGCGGAACCCATCGTTCCGCGTCAAACGTCGCCGGTTGTGCTGCATCGGCGCGGTAGCTTCCCTCGGCCGCGATTGCAATGCCGCTGACCAGGCAGACCAGGATGAACCATGTCACGAAGTTGACAGGGGCGACCTGCCCCAGGAACGGCAAGTCCCCGGCAAAGGCCCAGCAGATCACGACGGACCAGAGCGGCAACCCATAGGCGCTCTGCACCATGGGCTCGCTCAGCAGCGCCATCTGTCGCCCGGCGACGGCCGTGGCGAGGCGGGAGGTCTGGTCGGTCGTGGTCATGGGATCCAGTGCAGCACTCGGATATTGCCCAAATTCTACACGGGGCGTGTTAATTGGATGCTTGGACATTCCGCTGGCCGGTTTTCCACGGCGCAAATGGCGATATCTGGCGGATTTCTGGGCCAAGACACGAAAAAATCGGTGGCAGCGCGGCGAAGCGTTGTCGCTATAGTCCCCGCTCTTTGACTCATTCGACCCAGTGACAGGCGTATCCATGGCGAAGCCAGCCTCAAAGCCGGACCTCTTCAGCGACGACACCGAGGACAAGTCCTCCAAGAGCTACTCGGCAAAGGACATCGAGGTCCTCGAGGGGCTCGAGCCCGTTCGCCGGCGTCCCGGCATGTATATCGGCGGCACCGACGAGCGGGCTCTGCATCACCTCGCGGCCGAGATCATCGACAACGCCATGGACGAGGCGGTGGCCGGCCATGCCACGCGCATCGAGATCGAGCTCGCGGCCGACAACGTGCTCCTGGTGCGCGACAATGGCCGCGGCATCCCGGTCGATCCGCACCCGAAGTTCAAGCCGAAATCGGCGCTTGAAATCATCATGACGACGCTGCATTCCGGCGGCAAGTTCCAGCAGGGCGCGTACGAGACCAGCGGCGGCCTGCACGGCGTGGGCTCGTCAGTCGTGAACGCGCTCTCGGAGTGGATGGAAGTCGAGGTCGCGCGCGACCGGAACCTTTGGATGCAGCGCTACGAGCGCGGCGTGCCGGTGACCAAGCTCAAGGACCTCGGCGCCGTGCACAACCGGCGCGGCACGACGGTGCGCTTCAAGCCAGACATACAGATCTTCGGGCCGGACGCACATTTCAAGCCGGGCCGCCTCTACAAGATGGCGCGCTCGAAGGCCTACCTTTTCCGTGGCGTCGAAATTCGGTGGACCTGCGACCCGTCTATCATCCACGGGAACGACACGACACCGCCTGAAGATACGCTGCACTTCCCCGGCGGCCTTTGCGACTTCCTCGAGAGCGTGGTCGGCAAGGCAACCGTTGTCACGCCCAAGCCCTTCGCTGGCCGTGTGGAATCCAAGGAGAACAAGGGTATCGTCGAATGGGCGGTTACCTGGTCGCCGGCGATGGACCCTTTCTCGAGTTCCTACTGCAACACGATCCCGACGCCGCAGGGCGGCACGCATGAAGGCGGCCTGCGGTCCTCGCTGTCGCGCTCGCTCAGGGCTTACGGCGAACTCGTGAACAACCGCAAGGCCGCACAGATCACGGCCGACGACGTGATGACCCAGGCGCAAGCTATGCTGTCAGTCTTCATCCGGGACCCGCAGTTCCAGGGCCAGACCAAGGACAAGCTGTCGAACCCGGAAGCACAGAAGCTGGTGGAAAGCGTGATCAAGGATCACTTCGACCACTGGCTTGCAGACTCGCCCACTGACGCCAACCGGCTGCTCGGCTTCGTGATCGAGCAGGCCGAAGAGCGCATCAAGCGCCGCCAGGAAAAGGAAGTCAGCCGCCAGAGCGCCACGCGCAAGCTGCGCCTGCCCGGCAAGCTTTCCGACTGTTCGTCAGGATCGCCGGAAGACACCGAGCTGTTCCTCGTTGAAGGCGACAGCGCCGGCGGCTCGGCCAAGCAGGCGCGCGACCGCAACACGCAGGCCGTGCTGCCCCTGCGCGGCAAGATCCTGAACGTGGCCAGTGCCGCCGCCGGCAAGCTCGCCGCGAACCAGGAGCTGTCGGATCTC
>JBEIFU010000222.1:0-4418 GCA_040382295.1 Alphaproteobacteria bacterium | reverse complement strand
CCGCTGTCCAGCCATGCGTACATGAGGCGCTCCGCCTCGACCTCATCCAGACCGTGCCGGCGCATCAGCACCGGGGCGTACCGCCCGTACCTCCGGGTCTGGGCGACGCTGCTCCACGGCGTGCCTGAATCCCATGCGGTCTTGGCCGCCTTCAGGATGGATGCCTGCTGGCCCCGGGTTGCCCGCGTGAACCCTCCTGTGGGGCCCTCTGGGGCGCCCTGCTGCTCCTGCCCTGCCTCGGTCTGAGTCTCGCCCTTGTGGACCGCCACGAGGCTCTCCGTGCCTTTCAGGGGGTCCAGACTGACCGTCTTGAGGGTGAAGCCCTCTGTCCAGCCGTCCTTTGCCGCTTTGATCTTCGTCGCAGTCACGATTCCTTCAAGCCGGTTGCCCTCCACCCGTTCCAAGGACAGCAGCACGTCCGCAGCGCCGTCGAAGACGGTCGATCCGCGCAAGTTGCCGGCTCGGCTCGTGTGGTGCACACCGAGGACCGTGGCGCCGAAACGCTGCCTGAGGAGGTCGCAGGCGCCGATGAACTGGGTCATGTCCCGCTGGAGGTTCTCGTCCGCCCCGGGCAGGACGCGGCTGACCGTGTCCACCACGATCATGCTCGGGTTGCCGTGCTTCCCGGCGACGACCTCGATCGTCGTCATCAGGCGCTGGACGTCCGTCGAGGCCATGAAGCTCATGGTCTCGGGGATCAAAAGGAAGGGCAGGCTGGCGGCGTCCTGCTGGTAGTGGGCCTCCCACGCCGCGATGCGAAATTTCATGTCGGTGGTGCCCTCGGAGGAGATGTACACCACGGGCCCCTCGCGGTTGACGGTCTTGCCCCACCACGCCCCGGCGCCGGCTACCGCCAGCGCCATGCCGATCGCGACGAAGCTTTTGCCCGTGCCCGGGGCGCCGTACAGGAGGCCGAAGCTGCGCTCGATCAGGACCCCCTCGATCAGCCACCGCGGGTCAGGCAGCGCCCGAATGCCCGGGATGTCGAGGACCCGGTACAGGCCGCCCGTCGCCGGGGGTCGCCACTCATCATCGGCATTGCCGCTCGCGGGGCGCGCAGGCGGCTTGGGCGCGCTCTCACGCGGCGTGGCGCGGGCCTCTTCCGTGATGCGCTCCGCCCATTTGCCCATCGCGGCGAACCACCGCTCGCGGAACGCACTCCGCCCGCGGCCCTCGCGCTCCAGCGCCTCGTCGTGATCGCCCGGCAGGCGTGCTCTGACGTTGCGCGAGTACAGGCCGTAGCAGTCGTCGCAGAACGACTCGCTCTCCTGCTCGTCGGGCTTCTCGTCGAGGATGCGCCGCAGGTCAACGAGGCGCGCCCAGATCATCCGGGTCATGTACTCCTCGCGGCCATCGACGCGCATGCCGAAGGAATCCTTCGTCTCGCCGTCGTACTCGGTGCGCTCGCGCGGCGCCGTGCTCATGTGGCCGTGCTCGGCGAGTAGTCGTGTCACCGCGTCGATCACGAACTGCGGCGCATCCTGCGTGGCGCAGACCCACGGCTCTTTGCCCTCGACCCACTCATAGCGCCTGCCCGACTCGTGCATGCTCGGCGGTGCCACCACGAACCCACCGTGCCCGCGGACGTCCACGCCGACCGAAGTCTTGCCTGTAGGCGCCGGCTTACCCCCGAAGCTGCGGAAGAAAATCTGTAGACCGCCGCCACCTGTGCGCTGCGTCGGCGTGTCGAACTCGCCGCCGTTCTGCTCAACGAGAATGTCGAGGAAGGTCTGGGCGAAGGCATTTCTTTGAGTGTCGAGGTCGAGGACCCAGAGGCCGCCGCTGCAAGCGCCGGTGATGACGCCGACGTTGCGCCACGGCTTTGCGCGGAACCACTCCTGCGCCGTCTCGTCATCCGCCAGCGCGTGCTCGTGCTTGCGCCACTCCATCGCCGGGCGTTTCCACGGCTGTCCTTCGCCGACGTCATGCGGGTGCACGGCAGGCACCGCCTGCCAGCCTATGTCGCGATACAGCGCGACGTAGTCGCCGCCGCTTGCGAACTCAGGATCGAATGCCGCCATCTCTCATCTCCATCCGTAGGTCGGTCGGTCGAAATGCCTTACGGCTTTTTGTTGAGCGCGTCGATCAATGCATCTGCGAACTTCACGGCGTCTTCTGAAATCGATTTGTGCGAACTGGTGCACGGCCACTCGGTGAGAAGCCCTCGCAGCGCCTGAGCTGCAAAAAACTCACGCTTCGTCAACGCGCCGCGCTCGGCGAAGACGTAGTCGCGGCCGTCCGTGTCGCCCATCATTTCCCTTGCCACCCGATGTGCGCATACCAGCGCGCGATCAGCGCCGCATCAGCGCGGCCGTTGTCCTTCTTTCGCGCGAACAGCGTCGCATCGCTCGGGAACAGACTGATCGCTGCGTTGCGCCCTCCATCTGCATCGGTTTTCTTGCCCTTGAGGCCGTAGCTCTTCTGCCACGTCTGCGGCGAAACCAGCGTCGTCGGAATGTCGTATGCGGCGAACACGCCTTCGACGACGCCGAGACTGCGCCCGAGGGAGAACATACCCGTCACGCCCTGTCCCGGCATCGCGCTGACCTTCTCGATCGCCGCGTGCGTGATCTGGCGGCCGGCAATCATCTCGGACAGCAGCCCTGCGTTGACGTGTCGCGCCGAGCCCTTCGCCTTCGCAATCTCCAGCGTCGGCATGTCAAAGATCGTCAGTTCACCGGTGGCGGTGTCGATGATCGCGATTGCGCCGGTCAGCCCGGGGTCGATGCCTGCAATCCTCATGACGTGCCCTCCCCAAGTTCGATCGCGCAGTCCACGGCGTCACGCAACGTGGTGCCGCCGGCGAAGTTACCACCGACGCGCAGGAACAAGAACCCGTTTCCGGGCCGATGCAGTTCCCACGGGTGCTTTTCCATCCAGTCCAGCCGGCGCGCGTCGTTGCGCAGAATTTCGCACTCCAGTTCGGCAATTCTCAGTTGCGTCGTCACGGGAAACGGCGTACTCGCGCGCGTGACCCCCGCGGCGTCACACATCTGCGTCCAAACCGCCGGCTCATCGCCGTCGTGCCAGACGATCTCGGTGCCGTACTCGGGGTGACCGTGAATGCGCAGCAGGCTCTCGATCGATGACCAGACGCTGTGGCTCGCGCACGCCGTGAGCCAGCGCACCGCCACCGTACCGTCGCTGAAGATCACGCCCTCGAATTGCGGCGCGTCGTCCGCGTTGCTTTGATCCTCGTTGTGCTTGCCGGCGGCTTTGAGGTTGCGACGGTAGACGGTGAATCGCTGCATGCCTTTCATTCGTCTTCTCCCAGCGCAATGATTCGTTTCGCCTGATCGATGTCGTTGCGAGCCCAAGACATCAAAAAGACCGGCGTATGCGGGCCGACGTACGCGCCGGTCACGTTGAACTCGAGAAATTCAATCGCGTCTTCCTCGTCCATGCCGTCACGATCCATCAGGATCTTCACGCAGTCATCGTAGTCGTAGATCGCGACCTCGCGAGTGAACTGGATCCCGATGCCGATGAAAGCGCCCTCGAAGCCGTCAGCGAATAAAGTAGCGCCATCACGCCTAGCCTTGGCGGCACTCAGCCGCTCAATCTCGGCGTGCTGCTCGCGCAGCAAGAGCGCGGCGGCGATACATTCGCGGTCTGGCTTGAACCCCGCTGACTGTTGCGTTTGTCCCGTCGCATGAATCACTCTCGGCTTGACGCGCTGCGCCATCAAATCGGCAACGCGCAGGGCTTCGGGTTGGTCGGTCATATCTCGCCCTCCGGGTCGTTGCCGATGCTCTCAAGCCAGTCGCGTGCCGCCGTGTCAGCGGCCTGCTGCTCGGCGTAAGTGCGCGCAAGGCCGAGAACGCCTTGCAAGTGACCGATCGCAACGCGAGCCGTTGCGCGAGCCGCCTTGGCCTGACGCGCGTGACTCAACGCCTTGTCACGCCACTCGGCGAGGCCAAGGTCTACCCACGCCACCCTGTCCTCCAGCTTCCAAATCTTGGCCTGCAACGCTGCGACGTCCTTGCGGCCTTCTTCGTTGCCGGTCGCGTACGCGGCCTGCAACTGTTCTTTGATGCCCGACGCGATGTCTGCATCCAGCGAGTTTTCTTTGTTCATTGAATTGTTTCTCCATCGTTCAGTCGTTCGATGTGCATGATTCGTATGTTGTCGGCCATGTAGCCGTGCTTCGTGATCAGCAGCGATGCGGCGCGTTCCGCCATCTCCTCCGTGCACCAGAGCGCGCGATCGAGCCCGGCATTCTCCGCGCTCCACTCGCCGTGCTGATAAGCCTCGATGACGAAGTACCGCTTCATTCGTCGATGCTCAGGCGCTGGTTGATCGTCCTCACGCCGTGGTCGGAAATGTCGTAGATGCGATTAAAGACATCCCGAATCTGCCGCGCTGACCGGAAGCTGTCGTTGCCCCGGTTCTCCTCGGCGATCGACCGCAAGATCGCT
>JBEIFU010000221.1:0-4430 GCA_040382295.1 Alphaproteobacteria bacterium | reverse complement strand
GGCGTGGACACACGGTTCGAGGCCGCTGACTGGGCGGAGTGGCGGCAAGGCTGGCGCGTGGTGCTGGGCGTGGCCGTCGGACTGGGGACCGGCATCTCGCTCTATCTGCTGGTCAGCAGCCTTTTCGTCACGCGCATCACCGAGGAGTTCGGCTGGAGCCGTGGCGACCTCAGCCTCACCGCGGCGGCAGGCTTCATCGCAGGGGCCCTGTCGCTGGCCGTGGTGGGGCGGCTGCTCGACCGCCACGGCTATCGGCGTGTGGTGCTGGTCTGCGTGCCGGCGCTGACACTGGTCTATCTTGGCTCCGCGAGCGTGACAGGCTCGCTCGAGATCTTCGCCACGCTGATGATCATCGGCGGCATCTTCGGGACAGGAACCGGCGCGATCGCCTACACGCGCCCGCTGATTGCCGCCTTTGATCGGCAGCGTGGACTGGCGCTGGGCGTGGCGGCCTCGGGGACCTCGGTTGCGGCCTTCATCGTGCCCACGATACTGACACTCGTGATCGCCGAGTTTGGCTGGCGGGCGGGCTTCATCGCGCTGGCGGTCATCACGCTGTGTATCGGCTTGCCGCTGGCACTCTGGCTGATCGGACGAGCGCAACGCGAGCATCACGTGGACAGCGAGACCCTGACGCTTGCCGAATTGCCCGAGGCCAGTGCGGCCGAGCGCCAAGCGCCATCCGTATCGCTGCGCGAGGCGATGCGCGGGACGCGCTTCTGGCTGCTTGTAGTGGCGCTGGTGGCCATCAACATCCCGGGGTCGGGGCTTGTCGGACAGCTGGCGCCGCTTCTGTCCGACAAGGGCTTCAGCGATACGGCTACAGGGATCGGCCTGTCGATCTATGCGGTCGGCCTGATGGCGGGCCGCTTGCTGACAGGCTACGCGCTGGACCGATTGCCGGTCGCTCGCGTCGCCGCCGCGATGACAGGGGTTCCCGCACTCGGCGTGTTGATCCTTCTGGTACCGGAGCCAAGCCTTGCTCTTGCCTATGTCGCGGTGGCGCTGATCGGGCTACAGCAGGGATCAGAGCTTGACCTGCTCGCCTATTTCATCAGCCGCAGCTTCGGCTATGCGCATTACAGCTCGATCTTCGGTGCGATCGCCACGGCCGGTGCACTCTCGACGGCGAGCGGGCTTGTCCTGTTCGGGCAAGTGCATGACATGACCGGGACCTACACGATCGCGCTGATCATCGGGGCAACCGCTTTCCTTGTGGGCGCGGCCGCCTTCTTTGCCACCGGCCGGGTTGCACGCCCATTGCCTGCCTGACACGTTCAATGCTCGCGGCGAGTAGATCAACCCGCCGCAGGCACGTGCGCGTGAAACACTGTCATGTTTCCATCGCAATCCCAGCCTAGCTTTGTGGCGGGACCAACAACGGGCAAACCACAATGACTGATAGCTTCGACATGCGCATCCTGATCCTGCTCATCGCAGGCACAGCCGTCTTCATGGCATTCATGTTCGTGATGCTGTTCGGGGCCTCACGCAACCGCCGACGCAAGGACAAGGACGGCGGCGACAGCTACGCCTATGGCGACACGGGAAGCAGTTCGTCGCGCGGATCCGGCAAAGGCAAGGACTCCGATAGCGACGGGGACAGCGATGGTGGCGGCGGCGGCGACTGACGCGCGATCAGAACTTGTCTGATCGCACGACCTGCACGTCGGCGACCGAGACCACGATGCGCCAGCGCTCCATCACGGGCCGCAGGCTCTCCAGGACCGTGTCGAGGGTCTCGGCCCGCGTGATGGTCGAGAGCATCACCATGCGCTCGGCATCGGCAATCTCGTCACTCGACCAGTCACCGTTCCAGCCCCTGCCCTTGATGCAGGGCACGACAGTGAAACCTGTAACCCGCGCGCCCGTCAGCGCCTCCTCGACCCGGGGCAGGACGGCCATCTCGACGAAGATATCGATCCTTTTGCGGGGATGCAGTACTGTCATGGCACTCCTCAGCCCAAGAGGTTGGAAGCCGCAAAATAGTACAAAGGCAGCCCGAGGGACAGATTGAACGGGAACGTCACCGCCAGGGACAGCGTCACATAGATCGCCGGATTGGCCTGCGGCAGCGCGATGCGCATGGCGGCAGGCACGGCAATGTAGGACGCCGAAGCAGCCAGGATCATCAGCAATGTGCCGGTACCAGGTGACAGCGCCAGTGCCATCGCCATCGCAAGGGCGAGCACCGCCGACACCAGCGGCATGACCAGCCCGAACAACACGAGCCCGGGCGTCAGCAGGCGTGCCGTGACAAGCCTGCGACCAGCCAACAGCCCCATGTCGAGCATGAACAGGCAAAGCACGCCCTTGAACGGCGTATCGACGAAGGCGCCAATCGCCGCCATGCCGGGCTCGCCCGAAACATAGCCGATCAGGAAGGCCCCCATCAGCAGCACGACACTGCCGTTCAGCATGACCTCGTGCAATAGGTCCTTCGAGAACCCCGTCCGCTCGGCACCCTTCAGGCTCGCATTGGCCAGCCACAGGCCAACGATGATGGCCGGCGTCTCCATGATCGCGGTAACCGCAATCATGTACCCATCAAAGGCAACGCCAAGGCTCGTCAGCAGTGTGGTACCGGCCACGAAGGTGACGATGCTGACCGACCCGTAATGGGCGGCCACCGCGGCAGCGTTCAACGGGTCGAGAAGACGGGTTCGGGTCAGCACGCCATGCGCGATCGCCGGAATGAGAACACCCAGCACGATGCCGGCCGCCGCAACTGTGAGAAAATCGAGCGTAATGCCGTTCTTTGCAACGGCCACCCCACCCTTGAAGCCGATCGCCAGCATCAGGTAGATCGTCAGCCCCTTCGCAAAAGCTTCGGGGACAGTAAGGTCGGAGCGCGCAAGTGCCGCCGCCACACCCAGAGCAAAGAAGAGGACGATGGGCGAGGCGAGATTGGCGCCTGCGAGCGTCAGGATCTGCTCGATCACGTGGAACCGGTATCCTCATGTTGGCCGGCGGGGGTATGCATGATCCAAGCGCACCCTGCAAGCCGGCTCCCGCGGGGTCCCCGATCACGAGCTCACGCTCGTGCCCGGGATGACGGGAGTGCGAGTGTACTGTCGCCGTATCTGGTTGTACAAAAAAAGGGACCGCCGTTGCCGGGCAGCCCCTCGTCATTGTCGCTGCGACTTTGGTCGCGATTAACGCTTGGAGAACTGGAAGCTGCGGCGGGCCTTGGCCTTGCCGAACTTCTTGCGTTCCACCATGCGGCTGTCGCGCGTCATGAAGCCGTGCTTCTTGAGCACGGGCTTGAGTTCCGGCTCGTAGGCAACCAGCGCGCGGGCGATGCCGTGGCGCACGGCGCCGGCCTGGCCCGAGAGGCCGCCGCCGACGACGGTGGCCACCACGTCGAACTGCGTCTCGCGACCCGACACGACCAGTGGCTGGCGCAGGATCATGCGCAGCACCGGACGGGCGAAGTAGACGGCTTCCTCGCGGCTGTTGATCGTGACCTTGCCGGAACCCGGCTTCACCCACACGCGGGCGATCGCATTCTTGCGGCGACCAGTGGCGTAGGAGCGGCCCTGGGCGTCGCGCTTGCTGGTGGCTTCCGCCGCCGGCTTGCTGTCGAGGGTGGGGCGCTTGATCAGTGTCGACTTCACTTCACTGAAAGAACGGACTTCATCAGCCATGGCTTAGGCCCTTGTGTTCTTGGCGTTCATGGACTTGACGTCCAGCGTCTTGGGCTGCTGGGCTTCCTGCTTGTGGGCCGGGCCTGCATAGACGAAGAGATGACCGAGCTGGCGGCGCCCCAGGGGACCACGCGGCAGCATGCGCTGCACCGCCTTCTGAACCACGCGTTCCGGGTGCTTGCCGGTCAGGATCTTGCCGACATGGCGATCCTTGATGCCGCCCGGATAACCCGTGTGGTAGTGGAAGACCTTGTCCCGCATCTTGTTGCCCGTCAGGACAACCTTGTCCGCATTGATCACGATGACATTGTCACCACAATCCATGTGCGGGGTGTAGGACGGCTTGTGCTTGCCGCGCAGGCGGGTCGCGATGATCGCGGCGAGGCGGCCGACGACGAGCCCTGCGCCGTCGATGAGCACCCAGTCCTTCTTGATCTCGGACGCCTTGGCCGAATAAGTCGACATGGACGTATAGGTTCCGGTTGGTTGGTCAGAAAGAGTGCGGGTGGTTACAGGGGGCTCCGTCCCTTGTCAATGCATGACCGCCCGAAATCAAGCCAATTCCCGACATAAAAGCGATGTGGTAACATGATACCTCAACTTTTCCGCGGGGCCGGCTGGTCAGGGTTCCCGGCAATGCTAATCTGCCGCGCCAAACATGCGGGTACGTGATGACCGACGCCGACCCAAGCCCCCTGCTCCGCCATTGCGATGGTGCAGTGTGCACCCTGACGCTGAACCGGCCGCAGGCGCGCAACGCGCTCTCGGACGATCTGCTGGCAG
>JBEIFU010000220.1:0-4580 GCA_040382295.1 Alphaproteobacteria bacterium | reverse complement strand
CCCCCCGCCGCCCTCGCCATTTTTGCCGCCTACGGGCTCGCGTTCATCCTGCAGGGGTCGACCGAGGAGATCTTGATCCGCGGCTGGATGATGCAGATCACAGCCTCGCGCTACGGCGTGATGGCAGGCATCATCTTCACCACCCTCGTGTTCAGCTTACTGCACGCGACCAACATCGAACCCTCGGCCGAACTGGGTATCGCGCTCATCAACATCGTGCTTGTCGGCTTGCTCCTCGCGATTTGGGCGATCAACCAGGGACACCTCTGGGGCGTCTGCGGGTGGCATGCCTCGTGGAACTGGTTGACGTCCACGGGTTTCGGCCTTGAAGTCAGTGGACAGAAACTCAAGGTTGGCGCACTCGTCGTCGACCTCACCAGCATCCCCTCGACACCCTGGTGGATCACCGGCGGCAAGTTCGGCCCCGAAGCCAGCCTCGTAACAACAGGCTTCCTTCTGGTGGCCTGTTTCTGGGCGCTCGCGCGCGCAAGGCCTGCCGCCTGACCAAGATGATCAAACGCTCGCGACCTGCCGACGTTCGTCCAGCTTCCGCCTGATCTCCGCATGGACGGCACGCGTGATCTTGTAGCGCCGGATCATCAGGATCGGGATCACATGCAGCATCGGCAGGCCGATCCCGACGATCAGGCCAAGACGCCAAACGGTCTCCTGGGGGACACTGGCCGGGTCCGCGCCCGTCGGCAACCCAATGACACTGAGGATTACCCCGCCAAACAGGATGCCAAGTCCTGACGTTGCCTTGATGCAGAAGACGACGGCTGCATTGAACATCGCCTCCTGCCTGTAGCCGGTCTCCAACTCGTGCTGGTCCAGGATGTCGGCGATCAGCGACGCGCCGATCACGCCACGTGTAACTTCCATCGCCGCGAACAGGGCGCCATCGACGATCAGGATCCACAACAAGAGCGAACTCCCGTTATCGGGCAGGACGCCGAGGAAGCGCAGCACGACGACGATGACGCCGGCAAACAGGCTCATCGATGCGCTCATGAGCAGGATGTGCTTCTTGTCGAAGCGTCGCTGCAGCACCGCGACCAGCGGGAATGCCAGCAGCGCTCCTACGCCCACCAGCGCAAACCAGCGCAACTCAGCCGATGTGAGCTCCCAAAAGAAGGTCGACATGTAAATGCCCATGTTCACCGTGGTGCCGGTAATGGCCGAGGACACAAGCACGATCATGAAGAACAGACGGAACTGCTCGTTGCCGAGGCCGCGCCGGAACTCCTCGAAGGTCTGAATGAGGCTCGCGCGCGTGCCGGCACCTACGTGCTGACGCAGAAACGGTATCTGCTTCCAAGTCAGAAGCGTGGTGGCAAGAGCACCCGCGGTCATGAAGATCGCGGCGAGCAGTGCCATGGTCGGGTAGTTTTCGGGATTGAGTTGTCCCGCCGGGTGCGCGGGCGTGTTGACCATCACGAAGCCGAAGGTGATGAAGGGGAACAGGAGCCCGATGAACCATCCCATCGCATAGCGCCAGGCCATTACCGACGTGCGCTCGTGATAATCATCGGACAGCTCGGCCGCGATAGCTGCCCACGGCACGAAATAGACCGACAGGAACACTCGTGTCAGCACCATGAAGACGGTCAGCCACCAGAACAACTGAAGCGAACTGAGGCCTGCGGGCGGTGCGAACACGAAATAGAAGCATGCCCCCAACGGCAGGGCGCCCAACAGCATCAGCGGGTGCCGTCGTCCCCAGCGCGAACGCAAATTGTCCGATACCGACCCGATCACCGGATCGCTGACCGCGTCGATGATCAGCGAGAGGCTCAGAGCCAGCGACACAAGCAGTGCGTCCACGCCCAGGATCTGGCTGTAGTAAAGCAGGACGAAGGTCTGGAAGGTCCAGTTCTTTATCGTGTCCGGGAAGGCGCCGATGCCCTGGGCCAGCTTGACGCCGAGCGGCAGTTTTCCGGCGCGCTCGCGCCGTGTGTAGGCCGGCATGGTCATGGCGTCCCTTTCAGGCCTTCGGCTCCCGGCAACGGCTGCGAACCGGTCTCATCTGCAGGATGCAGCATTCCCCGATTGCAAGGCGGGATGCAAACTGAAATACAGGATGCATCACGCAATCGAAGAGGACGCAGACCCCAATGGCATCAGCACCCAAGACACCGATGACCTTCGGTTTCAACCCGATGGACGAACTGAATGATTTGCGCATGTCGGAAAGCGCCATGCCGCTGCTCGAGAAGGTGCGCGCCTTCGTCAAGGACGTGGTCAACCCCATGTCCGAGAAGTTCCACGCGCTGGGCGAAGGCCGGGCCGACCGCTGGAGCTATGTCCCCGGGCAGCTGGAACTGCTCGATGGCGCCAAGGCGGAAGCTCGCCGTCGGGGCCTCTGGAATTTCTTCCTGCCCGACGCGGGCACGGGCGAGGGCCTGAAGAACCTGGACTATGCCTATATCGGCTTCGAACTGGGCAAGAATCCGCTCGCCTCCGAATGCATGAACTGCTCTGCGCCCGACACCGGCAACATGGAAGTGCTGGAACGCGTCGGCACGCCCGAGCAGAAGGAACGCTGGCTGAAGCCGCTGCTGGCCGGCGAGATCCGCTCGGCCTTCGCCATGACCGAGCCTGACCGCGCCTCGTCCGACGCCCGCAACATCGGCATGCGCGCGGTCGCCGAGGGCAACGAGTGGGTCATCAACGGCGAGAAGTTCTACATCTCCGGCGCCGGTGATCCGCGCTGCAAGATCATGATCGCCATGGTCCAGACCAACCCCGACGCCCCCACGCATCGCCAGCAATCGCAGATCCTTGTTCCCATGGACACGCCCGGCGTGAAGGTGCTGGGCCCCATGCTGGTCTTTGGTGAAGACGACGCCCCGCACGGCCACATGCATATCCGCTTCACCAATGTGCGCGTGCCGAAGGAGAATATCCTGCTGGGTGAAGGCCGCGGCTTCGAAATCTCGCAGCTGCGCCTCGGGCCCGGCCGCATCCATCACTGTATGCGCTCGATCGGCCAGGCCGAGCGTGCGCTTGACCTGATGATCCAGCGCGGCGTCTCGCGTCAGGCCTTCGGCCGCACGCTGGCAACACTTGGTGGCAATATCGAGATCATCTCCCGCGCCCGCATCGACATCGAAGCCATGCGCCTCATGGTGCTCAAGGCGGCAAAGGCGATGGACACGCTGGGCAACCGCGAGGCGCGCATCTGGCTGCACATGGTCAAGGCCATGGTGCCCGAGCGCGTCTGCGAGATCATCGACCAGGCCATCCAGATGCACGGCGCCGCCGGCGTCTCGCAATGGACCCCGCTTGCCCGCATGTACACCGGCATGCGCACCCTGCGGATTGCCGACGGCCCGGACGAGGTGCATCATCTGGTCGTCGGCCGTAACGAAATCGGCCGCTTCGCCGCGCAAGGCGAGGACCAGACCTCCGCCGCCGTCTGGCGCCGCTGATTTCGGTGACAGTGCACTAAATCCCCTTCCCCCAAGGGGGAAGAGGCAAAATTCTGCGTCTCTTCCCCCTTAAGGGGAAGTGGCTGCGCGGTGCTGAAGGCAGCGCGCAGACGAAGGGGGCCTCCAGGCCTACGCCGTAAACGCCAGCCCCTTGAAATCCCCCGCCTGCCGCCACGCATCGATGTGGTAGAAGAACGCCATCGGGCCGTTGGGGTGGCCGACATAGGACTTCGCCGCCGGGCCGCGGTCCTGGCCTTCGTTGTTGTAATAGCCGGGCGTGCAGTCGAGCGATCCCAGCATCATGCCGGGGCCCGAGAGGATCAGGTTGACCCAAGCCTCTTCGGCCTCCTTCGTCGGCTCGACCTCGCGGGCGCCGGTCTCGCGTGCGTGCTTCACCGTCAGCGCGATCGTCTTGGCTGCCTCGCTGAGATTGTGCGGATAGTTCGAGATCAGGTTTGCGGCCTGTGACGCCTGCACGAGGAAGGCGTTCGGGAACCCGTGCACATGCACGCCGTGCAGCGATCGCATGCCGTCCGCCCAGTACTGTGACAGCCGCACCCCGTCGCGCCCCTCAAGGTCGAAGCCCGCGCGCCGTTCGAGCGGCGTGCCCACCTCGAAGCCGCTGGCATAGATGATGCAGTCGACCTCGTATTCCTTGCCGCCGACCACGATGCCCTTCTCGGTGATCCGCTCGACGCCCTTGCCGTCGGTATCAATGAGATGCGTGCCCGGGTTGTTGAAGGCCTGCAGATATTCATCATGGAAGCACGGACGCTTGCAGAGCTGGCGGTACCACGCCTTCAGCTTCTCGGCCGTCTCCTGGTCCTTGACCAGCCGCTCGGCGCGCGCGCGGATCTCTTCCATCTTCTCGTTGTCACTGTCCTCGTAGGCCATCCACATGTTGGCGGGCGTGCGCTGGTCGGGCGGCAACTCGAAGATGCGGTTGCGGATGCGCCGGGCAAGGTCCGTCCACCCGTCATTGACAAGGTCGACATCCGCGCCGAACCCGGCCTGGTTCATCGTGAAGTTCTCGAGCCAGCGCTGCTGCCAGCCGGGGGTTGCAATCTCCTCGAACCACTTCGGATCGATGGGCGTGTTGTCCCGCTGGTCCACCGACGAGGGCGTGCGCTGCATCACGTAGAGCGTCTT
>JBEIFU010000219.1:0-4596 GCA_040382295.1 Alphaproteobacteria bacterium | reverse complement strand
GCCGCCACCGCGCGCCCCTGAGCTGGTTTCAGCGTCTGCGATCGATACGCGCTCGAGCCAGTACTACGAGGTCAAGACGACAATTTTCAATGCGCTGATCGACACAATCGATCTGGCGCAGCTTGCCCAGCTCGATGCGGCTTCTGCCCGGGAAGAAATCCGGGACATCGTCAGCGAAATCATCGCGATCAAGAATGTGGTGATGTCGATCGCCGAGCAGGAGCAGTTGCTCCAGGACATCTGCAACGATGTCCTTGGCTATGGGCCGTTGGAGCCTCTGCTTGCGCGGGACGATATTGCCGACATCATGGTGAACGGTGCTGACCGGGTGTTCATCGAGGTGTCCGGAAAGGTACAACAGACCAGTGTGCGCTTCCGTGACAATGCGCAGCTGATGAACATCTGTCAGCGTATCGTGAGCCAGGTTGGCCGGCGCGTTGACGAGGCATCTCCCATATGCGATGCGCGTCTTCTCGATGGCAGCCGTGTCAACGTTATTGCGCCGCCGCTGGCCATTGATGGGCCAACTCTCACCATTCGAAAGTTCAAAAAAGACAAGTTGAAGATGTCCGATCTTCAGCGGTTTGGGTCTATTTCTCCCGAGGGTGCTGCGGTTCTGGGCATCATCGGCAATGTTCGCTGCAATGTATTGATTTCCGGGGGTACCGGATCGGGTAAGACGACGCTACTCAATTGCATGACGGGTTTCATTGATTCTGACGAGCGGGTCATCACTTGTGAAGATGCGGCGGAATTGCAGTTGCAGCAGCCGCATGTGGTGCGTCTTGAAACGCGTCCCCCCAATCTCGAGGGCACGGGCGAAATCACCATGCGTGATCTCGTCAAGAACTGTTTGCGCATGCGTCCGGAGCGCATCATCGTCGGCGAGGTGCGCGGCCCAGAGGCCTTCGATCTGCTCCAGGCGATGAATACGGGTCACGACGGCTCCATGGGCACCTTGCACGCGAATACACCCCGTGAGGCCCTTCAGAGAATCGAGTCGATGATCACGATGGGCGGTTACAATCTTCCGTCCAAGACAATCCGCGAGATGGTTGTGGGTGCGATCGACATCATCGTGCAGGCGGCCCGCCTTCGTGATGGCTCCCGCCGCATCACGCACATCACGGAGGTGATCGGCCTTGAAGGCGATGTCATCATCACGCAGGATCTTTTCCTCTACGAGATCCAAGGCGAGGATGAGAGCGGTCGTGTCAAGGGGCGACATGTCAGTGCCGGGATCACCCGGCCGGCATTCTGGGAACGGGCGCGCTACTACAATCGCGAGAAAGAGTTGCTTGAGGCGCTTGAAGCAGCCGGGCGCACGAAATAGGGACTGATCAAAGTTGATCCGATGGCATCATGGACCTGACTTTTTTCATCATGATCTTCAGCGCTACGACGGTGGGGCTTCTCATCGTTGGGGGCTGGCTGCTTCTTGGTGAAGGAAACCCGTCGGTTGCTCCGAATACGAAGCGCGTTATCGCCTCAGTCAAGGCGTCCCGGGCCAATGTGGCGGCCAGAGGCGAGCCTGGCAACGAAGCTGCGCGGCGTCGTAAACAGGTTCAGGCGTCGCTGAAGGAGGCCGAGCGAAAACAGGCCCAGAGTACGCCAAAGCCAACGTTGCCGGTATTGCTGCAACAGGCCGACTGGTCCATGGAGCCTGCTACATTCCTGATGATCACGGGAGTCCTCGGCGTGGTGGCTGGGTTCGTCTTCATGATCATGGGGTACAGCTGGTATGTGGCGTTGGGGGCGGGGGCGGCTGTAGGCTTCGGTTTTCCGCGCTGGTTCCTCATGTTCTCGGTCAAGCGCCGCATGAAGGCCTTCGTGAGCGAGTTCGCCAACGCTATCGATGTCATCGTTCGAGGCGTCAAGTCTGGCCTCCCACTCAACGAATGTCTCAAGATCATTGCGAATGAGGCGGCTGATCCGGTCGGGCCTGAGTTCCGCACAATTGTTGAAGGCCTGAAGGTAGGCGTCTCGCTCGAGGATGGCCTGAAGCGCATGTACCAACGAATTCCCCTCACGGAAGTGAATTTCTTCCAGATCGTTCTCGTGATCCAGCAGAAAACTGGCGGCAATCTTGCCGAGGCTCTTGGCAACCTGTCTGGGGTATTGCGTGACCGGAAACGGCTTCAGGGGAAGATCAAGGCTCTTTCCTCCGAAGCGAAAGCGTCTGCGAGCATCATCGGCTCTCTTCCGTTCATCGTGGGCCTGCTCGTCTATTTCACTTCGCCTGATTACATCACGCTCCTGTTCACCCAAAAGGTGGGCAACTTCATTCTGCTCTGCAGCATGTTGTGGATGGGCATGGGTGTCTTCGTCATGAACAAGATGATCAATTTCAAGCACTGACGGGACGGTATTCGGCATGGACAAGCTTCTGCGAATCATCCTGGAGCCAGAGTTCCTCGTCACTTTCTTCGTGGCGTTGGCGGCGTTTGCTACAGTGGTGACGCTGCTGCTTCCGGTGCTTCAAGCCGACAGGCTGAGTGCCCGCATGAAGTCCGTCGCGCAGCGGCGCGAGCAACTGCGTGCCGTGCAGCGTGATGCGATCGGGCGGCGCGGCCAGACGCGGGCTGTCACGCAGAACTTCATGCGACAGACAATCGATATGCTGAACTTGCGCAAGATGCTCGAGTCGCCGCATACGCGTGAGATGCTCGGACGCGCAGGTTTTCGCGGGCCGACAGCGGTCTACACGTTTCTGTTTTTCCGGTTCGTGATGCCGATCCTGCTGTTTCTCGGTGCGAACTTGTATGTGTTCTTTGTCCTGCAGCTTCAGCTGCAACCCATGGTGAAGGTTTCCATTGCGGTGGCTGTGGCCTTTGCCGGGTTCTACCTGCCTGACCTCTATGTGCAGAATACAATCGACAAGCGCATGGCTTCCTTTATGCGGGCTTTTCCCGATGGGCTCGATCTTCTCCTGATTTGCGTTGAGTCGGGCATGTCGGTGGAGGCTGCTTTCAACAAGGTTGCGTCCGAGATTGGTACGCAGTCGGTCGAGCTGGCGGAAGAGTTTGCGCTTACGACGGCTGAGTTGTCCTATCTTCCTGATCGCAGGCAGGCCTACGAGAATCTTGCGAAGCGCTGTGGGCACCCTGGTGTCAAAGCTGTTTGTACGTCCCTGATCCAGGCCGAGCGCTATGGAACGCCGCTTGGCACGGCGCTGCGTGTCATGGCGCTTGAGAACCGGGAGATGCGCATGATGGAAGCGGAGAAGAAGGCTGCTGCGTTGCCGGCCAAGCTGACAGTGCCGATGATCATCTTCTTTCTTCCGGTGCTGTTTGCCGTGATCATTGGACCGGCGGTCATCAGAATCATGAAGCTGTAAGGGCGTTCGCGGCCCCCAGGGTCGCGTCTCGCGCCCATGAAAAAAGGCCGGTCTCCGAGAGGGGAGCCGGCCTTGCCTGCATCATGCTTGCTGAAATCAGAAATCGCTTGTAGCGATTGAAACGGTTCCTGATGAAACTTGTTCGTCTGACGCGAGGCTGCGGCGCAAGATCGTGGGCGCAGAGGTGGCTGGTGTTGCCGGGGCCTGATTGCCTGCGACAGTCGTGGCTGTCTGGGCTTCGTCCTGAATGGGTTGCATGGTCCTGATGGGCCTGCGGGTTACCAGCGTCGGCGCAGCTTGCTCTGCTGTTGGAGAGACGCCAGGTTGGGGTTGCTGTGGCCCGTCTTGGGGGCGGGGTGTCTCGGCCACTATGCGCGCCGGCAATGGCAACACCGAGGTGTCCTTCGGCTTGACCAGCGGCAGGATCGTGTCTTCCGGACCTGTCGCCACATTTGCCGGGGCCGGTTCGGCCGCAGGCGCTCGCGTGATCTCCGGCGTTTGAGAAGGCAGGAGTGCAGGGACTGGCGAAGGGGCATTTGCCGCGCTCAGCTGTTCCATGACCGCGAGGTTGTTGCTCGTTTCGGCTGGTGACAGGTCCTGCCGCGAGAGCTTCTCGGCCTCCTGGCGATTGCCCCGGAGAGAGGCAACCATCGACAGGTTCTGCCGCATCTGCGGTGTTGCATTGGGCCTTGCTACAAGCCCGCGCAGTATTTCCTCACCCTGGCCCAGATTTCCTTCGAGCACGAAGGACATTGCAAGGTTACCCTGCACGATCAGGTTGTCCGGAGACAGTTTCAATGCGCTCTCGTAGTTCGTCTGCGCCTGACGGTGGCTCCCGGTCTGGTCGAGGGCGACACCATAGGCAGAGTGCAGGGTCCAGTCCCTGCGTTCATTCTGAAGGGCACGCGCGAAGAACGGAAGGGCGTCGGCGGGACGTCCGGCCTCGGTCAGGGCCTTGCCATATTCAGACAGGATGCCGGTATTGTCGGGGGCCCGCATAACGACGTCTTTCAGCAGCATCACGGCCTGTGTGGCGCCTCCGATCTGGCGCAGGCTCCTGGCGAACTGAAGCGCAGCGTCAATGTTGTTCCGGTCCGCCTCGTACTTGGCGCCCCAGTAGGCGGCGTTACTGGCGGCGTCATTAGGGTCGGGACGGACGAGTTGCGGTGTCTCCTGGTCAGAAGACCCCCCCAGACTGCCAAGCCCACCGCAGCCGCTCAGCGCGATGGCTGCGGCAATCAATGCGATCCGGCTCACGT
>JBEIFU010000218.1:0-4598 GCA_040382295.1 Alphaproteobacteria bacterium | reverse complement strand
GTAGATGAAGAGGGCGCGCTGGATCTTGCAGCCCGCGTCATCGAGGTGCTGTCGCAGCCCATCAAGTGTGACGGAAACATGCTGACAGTCGGCGCATCGGTGGGCGTCGCCCTGTTCCCGCGAGACGGTACATCTTTTCAGGAATTGCTCCACTGCGCAGATGCAGCGATGTACCGGGCGAAAACAAGCCGTGCAGGCGCGCTCGTTTTCGATGCCGTGACCGACGAAGGCATGCGGCATCGGGCAGAGCTTGAAACGGAACTCAAGCTGGCAATGGATGACGGCAGCATTACGCCCTATTTCCAGCCATTCATTGACCTGGCGACTGGCAAGGTTGTCGGGCACGAGGTCCTGGCGCGCTGGCACCATCCCCAACGGGGCAGCGTTCCAACAGGAGAGTTCGTCAAGATTGCCGAGGACGCGGGTCTGGTCGACAAGCTGTTCTGGCTCATGTTGCGGGCAGCCTGCGGCAAGCACGTTGCAGCCGGCTGCTCGACCATCCTCTCGCTCAATCTGGCCCCGTCGCAGATCGAAAATCCGGTGTTCGTCAAGCAACTGATCGAAGAGCTTGAGGCACTGAAGTTCCCGCCACACCTCCTTGAGGTCGAGATCACCGAGACAACATCCGTCGGAGATCTCGATCGCATCAGGCCAATGCTGATGCTGCTGAAGGGCTGCGGCATTCAGATCGCGCTGGATGATTTTGGAGTTGGGTACTCGTCGCTTGCGCTGTTGCGAACGCTTCCGATTTCCAAACTCAAGATCGACCGATCCTTTACCTCGGATCTGGAATCCGACGATCCGGGGCGCGCGGCGCTGATCAACGCCATCCTTGGCATTGCAAGTGCCATGTTCCTCAAGGTCACCGCCGAAGGCATCGAAAGCGAGGCAGTCGCCGACTACCTTCGAGCACACGGAGCGCATTACGGCCAAGGGTATCTCTATGGCAGGCCGTCAACCGAAATTGTCACCAACCTGCAGCAGGCAGGTTCTGTCGAGCCCAAGCGCGCCAGCGCCTAAAGGAGCCGCCCGGCCTGCAGGTCCACGGGCGTAATCAGCGTCTCATCGTCGATCACGCGGGCATTGTTCAGCCGTCGCGAAACAGGTGTTGCTTGGATGGCCCCGGCGCCCGGGGGCTCCAGCGTGTCGGGATCGGCCGCGCCCGACAGCCATGGCTGCATCGTTTCCCGGTTCAGCAAGATGGGCATCCTGTCATGGTACTGGCCAACAAAGGGGTTGGCGTTCCCGATAAGCATGGTTGTCGATCGAATGGTCTGGCCCGGCAACTCGGGATGCAGCGCCTCCTCCCACAAACCAGCAATCAGAAAGAAGGCGCCCTCAGAGGGGGTGAAGTACCATGGCTGCTTGCCGTCAGGCGTGCTCTCCCACTCATAGGTGCCCGTAGCCGGAATGATGCAGCGTCGAGACCTGAAGGCTGCGCGGAAGGTTGGCTTTTCTGAAACGGTTTCGACCCGCGCGTTGAAAGTAGCTGGAAGCTCGCGCAGGGGCTTGCGCCACCACGCAGGGACGAGGCCCCAACGCATCCGTTCAAGCACGTTCCCCCCGTCGCTAGCCGATCGGACCACAACGATCTCCTGGGTCGGACAAAGGCTGTAGCGCGGCGCCAGGTTGCCCAGCGGCTGTCCAAAAAAGGAAAAATAGGCATGCAGGTCGCCGTAGGAGAAGGCCTGCGTAAAACGTCCGCACACGGGAACTTGTCCTTGCCAGCCCGCTCAGTCGCGCGACACGGGCACGTTGTCAATCAGTCTCACACGACCCAGATTTGCTGCAACCAGAAGCCTTGCCGGCTCGGTCAGGGATTGGAGCGGCATCAGATCCCGCTCCGCGCGCAACTCGAAATACTCGACCGATGAGAACCCTGCTGACAGGATCGCGTCGCGGGCTGCCGCGCAGGTTTCATGCGCGGGCTTTCCTGCTTTGAATGCCGCAGCCGCGATGTCGAGCTGCCGTGCAAGTTCCGGCGCTACCTTGCGTTCGGCTGGCGTAAGGCGTGCGTTCCGGGAGGACATGGCCAGCCCATCCGCCTCGCGCACGGTCGGGTGGGCGACGATCGTCACGGGTATGTCGAGATCCAGTGTCATACGGCGCACGACGTGGAGTTGCTGGTAGTCTTTCTCTCCCAGTACAGCAAAATCCGCACCTGACTGGTTGAAGAGTTTCGCAACCACGGTAGCGACGCCCTCGAAATGACCTGGGCGAAAGGCACCGCAAAGACCATCGCTCAGCCGCGCGACACTGACCTTGGTCGCAAAGCCATCAGGGTACATGTCAGGCTGCTCGGGCGCGAACAGAAGGTCGACACCAACCTCCTCGAGCATCTTGCTGTCTCGCTCAAGCGTGCGCGGATAGTTTGCAAGGTCGCTTGGATTATTGAACTGGATAGGGTTCACGAATATCGACACGATCGTGCGGTCGGCCAAGGTGCGGGCCATCCGGATGATCTCGAGATGGCCGCTGTGAAGTGCACCCATGGTCGGCACGAGGGTGCATTTCTCGCCGGCAACCTTCCACGTTCGCACGGAATCGCGCAGCGCACCGATAGTCTTCGCCGTTCTGAGATTAGACTTTGTCATGGCTGCGACGGCGTATCATGAAAGACGTGCTCCGGACCGGGGAAGCGCCGCGCGCGGACATCAGCTGCATAGCCGGCCACGGCATCGGCTGCCATGGTGCCAAACTCCGCATAACGCTTGACGAACTTGGGCCGAAACCCAGCGTAGTGACCAAGGATATCGTCGATGACGAGGATTTGCCCATCGCAGTCAGGCGAGGCACCGATACCAATGGTGGGTATCGCCAGGTCGCGCGTGATCTTCGTAGCAAGGTTTGCCGGGATCTTCTCCAGCACCACACAGAAAGCACCAGCCTGCGCGACTGCCCGGGCATCGGCTTCAACGCGGGCCGCATCGTCGCTGCGACCCTGCAGGCGGAACCCCCCGAAGACATTCACTGATTGCGGGGTCAGTCCAACATGCCCCATGACCGGAATGCCCCGCTCGGTCAGGAAGCGGATCGTATCGCGCATGCGTTCGCCCCCCTCGATCTTGACCGCAGTACACCCTGTTTCGGCCATGACCCGGGCGCAGTTCCTGAAAGCCTGTGCCGGATCCTCCTCATAGCTGCCAAAGGGCATGTCCACGACCATCAGGGCACGCTTCAATCCGCGTCGCACAGCAGCGCCGTGCAGGATCATCATCTCGAGCGTGGCGCCGATGGTCGAGGGCAGGCCGTGCACCACCATCGCGACACTGTCCCCGACGAGCACAAGGTCGCAGTGTGGATCGACGATCTCGGCTTGGGGTGTCGAATAGGCGGTCAGGCAAACGACAGGATCGCGCCCCTTTCGCGCGACAATGTCGGGCACGGTGAGTGGCCGTATGCTGGGGATGGTCGGTCTGGTCTCGGTACTCATGCGCAGCCTGCCGCGGTCATCATTGTTGCGACGCACAATACTATGATCGTGTTGCGGGAGCAGCAGTGATTTTTCGCGATTTGTAAATTTCGATCAGGCTGCGACCAGGCTTGCAAGCTGAGGTTCACCCATTAAGTACCGGCTCCTGATAATGATTTGTGCTTTACGGAAGGCAGTCCGTGTACGGATGGATTGGCGCGGCACGATGCAAAATGTTGCGCCGCAACCTTGATCCATGTGGATTGTGCGCAGATCATTTTGGGCGCATGCTGACAGCATTGAGGCCTCGGCCACTGGCGCGCAGGTTCACTCGCAGACGTGTCCTTTGCCCCAGCCGCCAACCAAGGGAGGACAAGATGAGTGTTGCTTCTATCCTGAAACACAAGGGCACGCGTGTTGAGACGGTGCAACCCGCTGCAACGGTTCGCCAGGTCTGTGATGTTCTGGCGACAAGGAAGATCGGCGCCGCGATCGTAAAGGGGCCCGCAGGCCAGATCCTCGGCGTGGTATCGGAGCGGGACATCGTGCAGGCAATTTGCAGGCATGGCGAGCGCGCCCTTTCCCTGCAAGTCGAGGCGATCATGACCTGTGACGTGGCGACATGCCGAATGAGCGACACCGCACAAGACCTCATGAGCATGATGACTGAAGGCCGTTTCAGGCATGTCCCGGTAGTGGAGGGCGGACAGCTGATGGGGATCGTGTCGATTGGCGATATCGTCAAGCGCCGCATGGAAGACAGCGAGCTCGAGCGGACGTCCATGCGCGCCTACATTGCGCAGGCCGGCTAGCCGAAAGCTGGTTTACGGCCTGTTTGCCGAGCGGCTCCAGGCAGGCCGCGGGGTGCGGCGGTTTGGCTTGCCTGAACGGTGTGGAAAACGGAATTTCGGGGTAGAAGGCGTTTGACAATCCTGTGACGGGTGCATATACCCCCGCTCCTCGACGCCGCCGGGTGTTACGAAACACGGCAACCGGCGGCGTTATTCGTCTGGATGAGGCCGGTTTCGCCGGATTGGTCCACGACGCTGCGATTTGACATTGTTGTTTACCGGGAAGGGGAATGAGGGCGGCGTAAGGGTCGTATTGGTTATGGCCAATGACTTTGAGCTGTCTTGGTTCTCTTTCTAGAATTGTGCTGGCCTGGATCTGGGCTTTGGGGTGACCT
>JBEIFU010000217.1:0-4604 GCA_040382295.1 Alphaproteobacteria bacterium | reverse complement strand
CTCGCCGCGGCCCTGTTGCACGTCGACGCGCTGCGGACACAAAAATTTCGGTGACAGTGCACTTTTTCGCCGGCGAGATGCGGCTCACAGCCCTGTGCAGGCTTCTACCTCCACCAGCCTAAGAGGCCGGTAGAGGTGCGGGAACAGGGCGCCGCCCCGTGAGGGCTCCCACCGCAAGTCAGGACCCAGTGCGGCGCTGGAAATCCGCAGCAGCACCAGGTCGTGCTCGCCGGCAAAGTGCTTTTCTCGTGTTCCCTGAACCTGCGCCCCAGCCGACAGGTGGATGAACCCGTCTTTGAGGTCGACGGGGGAACCTGCAAAAACACCCGTGTCCTGGAACGTCCGCCACTCGTGCGCGCGGAGGATCTTGTAGACCCAGGTGTGCTCGGTCGGCGCCGTCTCGCCCACTCAGGCTGCCAGCGCCTGTTCCAGGTCCGAGATGATGTCGCTGACATCCTCGATCCCGACCGAGATGCGCACGACTTCGGGTCCTGCGCCTGCCAGAAGTTTCTGCTCGTCGGACAATTGACGGTGCGTGGTCGAGGCCGGATGGATCACAAGGGTTTTCGTGTCGCCCACATTGGCCAGATGCGAGGCCAGCTTCACATTGTTGACCAGGGACACGCCGGCTTCATAGCCGCCCTTGAGCCCGAAGGTGAAGACGGCACCCGCGCCTCTGGGGCAATAGGTCTGCGCGAGGCCATGACACGGATCGCTGACCAGGTTCGCGTAGGACACCCACTCGACCTTGGGGTGGCGGTGCAGGAACTGCGCGACAGCGCGGGCGTTCTCGCAGTGCCGCTGCATGCGCAGGGGCAGGGTTTCGATACCGGTGAGGATCATGAAGGCATTGAAGGGCGAGATCGCTGGCCCGAAATCGCGCATGCCGAGCACGCGACAGGCGGTTGCAAATGCCGTGTCCCCGAAGGTCTGGTGCAGCCTGATGCCGTTGTAGGAAGGGCAGGGCTCGGACAGGATTGGATAACGCCGCGTGCGCGACCAGTCGAAGCTGCCGCCGTCGACGATGATGCCACCCATCGAGTTCCCATGACCACCCAGGAACTTCGTCATCGAATGCACGACGATGTCAGCACCCCATTCGATGGGACGCATCAGATACGGCGTCGCCAGCGTATTGTCGACGACCAGTGGAACGCCGCACTCGCGCGCGATGGCGCTGACGGCCTCGATGTCGGTAATGATGCCACCCGGATTGGCAATGCTTTCGCAGAAGAAGGCCTTGGTCTTGGGCGTGCATTGCTGACGGAAACTGTCCGGATCGCGTGCATCGGCCCAGCGCACGTTCCACCCGAAACTGCGGAAGGCATGCGCGAACTGATTGATCGACCCGCCGTAGAGCTGACGGGCGGCCACGAACTCGTCACCGGGCTGCATCAGTGCGTGGAAGGCCAGAAACTGGGCTGCGTGGCCCGATGCTGTCGCGAGGGCTGCCGTGCCGCCCTCAAGCATCGCAATGCGCTCTTCAAGCACGGCCTGCGTCGGATTGCCGAGCCGGGTGTAGATGTTTCCTGCATCCTTGAGGCCGAAGAGGGCCGCTGCATGGTCGGCGTCATCAAACACGAAGGAGGTTGTCTGGTAGATCGGTGTGGCCCGCGCCCCCGTGGCGGCATCGGGTGCTGCACCTGCATGAATGGACAGCGTGCTGAAGCCATATTCGGCCATCTTCGACTGGATGTTCATGGCGGGTCCTTGCAAGCAGTTGGGTCAGGCGCGTGATTCGCGCGTTACCAGCAACTCAACCCAATTCCGTGCGAAAGCGCGAGTACTCAATTTTGGGGCAGCGATCCATGATGATGGTCAGCCCCGCTGCCCGCCCACGCGCGGCCGCTGCCTCGTGGACCACGCCGAGTTGCATCCACACGCTGCCGGCACCGATCGCAATGGCTTCGTCGACCACCGCGGCTGCTGCCTCCGAGTTCCGGAACACATCGACCATGTCGATCCCTTCGGGAATGTCGGCCAGCTGCGCGTACACCCGCTCCCCCAGGAGCACTTGTCCTGCAAGGCCAGGGTTCACGGGGATCACGCGGTGTCCCTTGCGTTGAAGGAAGGCCATTACATCGTGTGAGTCGCGTGCGGGGTTTGCCGACGCGCCCACGAGGGCGATGACCCGAGCCTTCCGCAATGTGTCGACGATGATGCTGTCTTCCGTGCTGTGCATGACTGGTCTTGCCTCAGGCCCCGCGTGACCCCTTCTCTGGCTAAAGGCGACGAATTCCATTCACCTTTCGTGAAGGTAAATAACAATCAGCACGCCAGTGCCTGCCGGAATGGCGGAAAACGGGAAGCTGTTCAGCCGCGGGTTTACGTTACAGCAGCAGCTTTGGTCCACGCTACACCTCGCGTCAAACACGACGGGGGCTTTCGTGGGCAGTCAGATCATCCGCCAGTCGATCCTGTGGGCTTTCATGCTGGGGCTTGGCTTCCTTGGGGTTGTCTCTACCGTTGTCTCGGCTCAGCAGCTCGATGCATGGCAACAAATCAGCCACAGCGGTGCCAACTAATACTCTCCTTTGACGTGGGGTGAACTCTCCCGATGTGTCGACGAGCCTATGGTGGTGTTGCATCAATGACGCAGTGGCTGTGCGTATCCCTGCTACGATGAAACCTGTGGATTTCATCCGATTCTCCACAGGAGGAAGCGTGCTCTACGACGTCTACCAGCGACAGATGGACATGATGCTGCCGATGCGAACGGCAGCTCGCGCGGTCCAGGCCTCCATGGGGTGGCCCCACCGCCAGCCGATGACGCGCGCCATGCGCGGGGTTTCTGCGGCCCTTGAGCTCTTCGATCATCTCACGCTCAGCCACGACCGCCCCGATTTCGGGGTCGACAGTGTTCGTGTTGGCGGCCGGGATGTTGCTGTGCGTGAGGAGCCGATCACGGCTACCCCCTTCGGTACGCTGCTGCGGTTCCGTCGGATGGACAAGGCTGTGCTGCCAAAGGTGCTGGTCGTCGCGCCGCTCTCCGGACATTTCTCGACCCTGCTGCGCAACACGGTTCAGACAATGCTGCAGCACCACGATGTCTATCTCACCGACTGGCACAATGCGCGTGAGGTCGACGTGGAGGCTGGCAGCTTCGGTTTTGCCGACTACATCGACACCGTTGTCTCGTTCCTCGAGTATCTGGGCCCCGACAATCACGTGGTTGCCGTGTGCCAGCCCTGTGTGCAGGTTCTTGCCGCGGTGGCGGTGATGGCGGAGGTGGATCATCCCTGTACGCCGAAGACCATGACCCTGATGGGTGGCCCGATCGATGTGCGCCGATCGCCAACCGTGGTCAACACCCTTGCCTTCGAGCGGCCGCTTTCCTGGTTCGAGCGAAACCTCATCAGCCGTGTTCCCTCGCGCTATGCGGGTGCGGGGCGGCGCGTCTACCCGGGTTTTGTGCAGATTGGCGCCTTCATGCGCATGAACCTGGAGCGTCACATCAGCGCGCACCGAAAGCTCTACGCGCATTTCGCCCGCAACGATCGCGATGCCGCCATGGCCATCAAGGACTTCTATGACGAGTACTTCGCGGTGCTCGATATCCCCGCCGAGTTCTATCTTGAGACCGTGGACATCGTTTTTCAGCGCGCGCTCCTGGCAAAGGGCGAGCTCGTCCATGGCGGGCGCAAGGTCAATCCCGGCACTATCAGGGACACGATGCTGCTCACCGTCGAGGGGGAGCGCGACGATGTCTGCGGCCGGGGCCAGACCGCGGCTGCCCACGAGCTTTGCACGGGCATTCCGGATGACCGGCGCCACCACCACCTCCAGCGCCATGTCGGCCACTATGGCATTTTCAGCGGCCGGCGCTGGGAAACGGAGATCTACCCTATCCTCAGCGCGATGATTGCTAGGGCCTGACCACCGGGCTGCGTCTTCGTCCGCGGCGCTGCCCTGGCTGCGCTCACTCCCACCGGGGTGGGCGCTTGTCGAGAAAGGCGCCAATGCCCTCGCGCGCTTCGGCTTCCAGCATGTTGCGCGTCATGACCCCGCTGGCAAATGCGTAAGCGTCGGTCAGGCCCAGTTCGAGCTGCCGATGGAAAGCTGACTTTCCGATCCGGATCGCGACTGCCGATTTGTCCGCAATGTGGCGGGCCAATTTGGTGACCACGTGGGCAAGCTCTCCATCCGGCACAACGCGGTTGACCAGCCCCATCTCGGCTGCGCGCGCAGCTGAGATCATGTCCCCGGTCAGCAGCATCTCCATGGCGTGCTTGCGTGCGACGTTGCGCGAGAGGGCGACCATGGGCGTCGAGCAGAACAGCCCGATGTTCACGCCCGGTGTGGCGAAGCGCGCGCTCTCGCCTGCTATGGCAAGGTCGCAACTGGCCACGAGCTGGCAGCCTGCTGCCGTCGCAATGCCGTGAACCTGTGCGATCACGGGTTTGGGGCTGTGCATGATCGCCTGCATGACGCCGGCGCAGCGGGCAAGCAGCCCGTCGAAGAAGGCCTGGCCGCGATCCCCGTCGTTCCAGTGCGGGATCATCTCCCTGAGATCATGGCCCGCGGAAAAGGCCGGGCCATTCGCTGCCAGCACCACAACGCGCACCGACGGGTTTGCCGCGGCTTCGTCCAAGGCTGCCTGCAGG
>JBEIFU010000216.1:0-4613 GCA_040382295.1 Alphaproteobacteria bacterium | reverse complement strand
TTTCAATGAAAGGGGCATCGATTTTTCTTCTACAGCAACGAAGGAAATCCTCGCGAACCCGTGCACATTCATGTGAGGCGGGGCGATGCGACCGCCAAGTTTTAGTTAAATCCGCCACATGTCGCTGACAGCTATGGATTTTGCGCCAGCGATCTAAGACAATTGTTGATGGTCGTCGACGAGCACAAAGAATTCATAGAAAGGGCGTGGCATGAATATTTCGGCTAGGGCGCTCAGGTTTGATGCCAGCACGATGTGGGTAGATCTCACCGATGGACGAACATTGGGCGTCCCTTTGGCCTGGTTTCCCCGCCTTCTGGCGGCATCGCCGGCTCAGCGAGAAAGTTTCGAACTCTCGGGCGGCGGGACAGGATTTCACTGGCCCGCGATTGATGAAGACATTTCGTTGTCCGGCCTGCTCGCAGGCCGCGGAGATCAGACACGCCCGGTGACGAGGGCAGCCGAATAGGGCACACAGATGCAGAAATTCACGACCCTCACCGCCGTCGCAGCCCCGCTGCCCATGATCAACGTCGACACCGACATGATCATCCCGAAGCAGTTTTTGAAGACGATTCAAAGGACGGGCCTGGGCCAGCACCTCTTCGACGAGATGCGCTATACCCCTGACGGGAAAGAGATTTCGGGTTTCGTCCTCAACCAGCCCGCCTACCGCAAGGCCCAGATCCTGGTCGCCGGTCAGAACTTCGGCTGCGGTTCAAGCCGGGAGCACGCACCCTGGGCCTTGCTTGATTTCGGTATACGCTGCATCATCGCGCCCAGCTTCGCCGACATTTTCTACAACAACTGCTTCAAGAACGGCATCCTGCCGATCGTCCTGCCGCAGGAGGAGGTTGACAAGCTCCTCGACGACGCTGGCCGCGGCGCCAACGCCGTCATCAGCGTCGATCTCGAGAAGCAGGAAATTCGCGGCCCCGACGGCGGCATGATCCGCTTCGACGTCGACCCCTTCCGAAAGCAGTGCCTGCTGAACGGCTGGGACGACATCGGTCTCACCTTGCGCCACGAAAAATCGATCGACAACTTCGAAGCGCGCCGCAAGACCCAATCCCCCTGGATGTAAGGCGCCTGAAAGGGCAGGGCAGGGCAGGGCGCTCGTGCTGTCGCGAGAAACCTGACTTTCCCATCTGCGACAATTTGTTCAATTTTTGTTTTCGGCGATTTCGGCGATGTTCGGCGCTGAAACCTCCCACCGTGAATAATTCCGCGATCAGCCCGCCGCTGCGACCAATCCCGCACTGACGGCACCGCGCCCGATGCTGTAAAAGCATCGGCGTCTTCATTGCGATACCCCGATGACAACACGAAACATCCTCATCATGCCGGGCGACGGCATCGGCCCTGAAGTCATGGCCGAGGTCGAGCGCCTGGTCGCCTGGCTCAACACCAGGGCCACGACGCGCTTCGAGATCAGCCGCGACCTCGTCGGCGGCGCGTCCTACGACGTGCACGGCACGCCGGTGACGGAGGCCGCGATGCAGAAAGCGCTTGCTGCCGACGCCATTCTCTTCGGCGCGGTCGGCGGCCCGAAATGGGCCAGCGTCCCCTATGACAAGCGCCCCGAGGCGGCCCTCCTGCGCCTGCGCAAGGACCTCGGCCTCTTCGCGAACCTGCGCCCCGCGCTGTGCTTCGATGCACTCAAGGCCTCCTCGACCCTCAAGCCCGAAATTGTCTCGGGCCTCGACATCATGATCGTCCGCGAGCTCACGGGCGGCGTCTACTTCGGCGAACCGCGCGGCATTACGACCCTGCCCAACGGCGAGCGTCAGGCGATCGACACGCAGGTCTACGCGACCCACGAGATCCATCGCATCGCGCGCGTCGCTTTTGAACTCGCGCGCCTGCGCGGCAACAAGGTCGCCTCTGCAGAAAAGCATAATGTCATGACCTCGGGTCTTCTCTGGAAGGAAGAGGTCACAAGGCTCCACGCCGCTGAGTACAAGGATGTCGAGCTCAGCCACATCCTCGCCGACAACTGCGCCATGCAGCTCGTGCGCAACCCGAAGCAGTTCGACGTCATCGTGACCGACAACCTCTTCGGTGACATCCTCTCGGATGAAGCCGCCCAGCTCACCGGCTCGATCGGCATGCTGCCGTCAGCCTCGCTGGGCCAGCGAGACGCGACGACCGGGCGCCAGCGCGCGCTTTACGAGCCCATCCACGGCTCCGCACCCGACATAGCGGGGCAGGGCAAGGCAAATCCGATCGCAGCCATCCTGTCTTTTGCCATGTGCTTGCGCTATTCCTTCGCCATGAGGGTGCAAGCCGAGGCCGTAGAGCACGCCGTCGCCGCCGTTCTCGACCAGGGACTGCGCACCGGCGATATCATGCAGCCTGGCATGCGGCTGGTGGGAACGAGTGAAATGGGCAGCGCCATCATCGCGGCCCTGGACAAGATTGGGTAACGGAGCAGAACATGTCCTGGAAAGTTGCAGTCGTCGGCGCCACCGGCAATGTCGGGCGCGAAATGCTGAACATCCTCGCCGAGCGTGAATTCCCCGCCAGCGAAGTGGTGGCACTCGCCTCGCGCAAGAGCGTCGGCAAGGAAGTCTCCTACGGCGACGCCACGCTTCGGTGCAAGGCGCTGGAGAACTACGATTTCCGCGGCACCGACATCGTCCTCATGTCGGCGGGCAGCACGGTCTCGACCGAATGGTCGCCGAAGATCGGTGCCATGGGGCCAGTCGTGATCGACAATTCTTCCAAGTGGCGCATGGACGCCGACGTGCCCCTCGTCGTGCCCGAAGTCAACGCAGGCGCCATCGCGAAATACGGCAAGAAGAACATTATCGCCAACCCGAACTGCTCGACCGCGCAGATGGTCGTGGCGCTGAAGCCCTTGCACGACATCGCCCGCATCAAGCGCGTTGTGGTCTCGACCTACCAGTCGGTCTCCGGGGCCGGCAAGGATGCCATGGACGAGCTCTTCAACCAGACCCGCGCCATCTTCGTGACGGACTCGATCGAACCGAAGAAGTTCACCAAGCAGATCGCCTTTAACCTCATTCCCCACATCGACGCCTTCATGGACGACGGCTACACCAAGGAGGAATGGAAGATGGCCGCCGAGACGAGGAAGATCCTCGATCCCGACATCAAGGTGACTGCCACCTGCGTACGCGTGCCGGTATTCGTCGGGCACTCTGAAGCCATCAACGTCGAATTCGAACGTCCCATCACCCCCGATCAGGCGCGCGACATCCTGCGCGAGGCCCCCGGCTGCATGGTCGTCGACAAGCGTGAGGACGGCGGCTACGTGACCCCCGTCGAATGCGTGGGCGATTACGCCACCTACATCAGTCGCATCCGCAAGGACCCGACCGTCGAGAATGGCCTCGCGCTCTGGTGCGTGTCGGACAACCTGCGCAAGGGTGCTGCGCTGAACGCGATCCAGATCGCTGAGATCCTGATCGCCCGATACCTCAAGAAGGCCGCTTAGGAAATCTGGTCGGCAAGCAAGGCGCCAGCAGGCGAGACAAGCTGGTCCTGCGCAGGGATCAGCGCAAGCTCGTCACGCCCAAGGCTTGCCCTCACGATCGACTGCACCCGCGAAACGCTGCCAGAAAGCGCATCCGCTGCATGAAGGCCGTTGACGCGCAGGGCCAGATAGAGTGCTGAAAGGAGGTCACCCGTGCCGTGAGGCACATGGTCTTCACGATCAACGCGAACGACAAAGGCCGCAGCGTCCGTGACGCCGACATTGGCAATCCGTGAACCATCCGGCACCGAGGTAACCACCACCTCGCGCACGCCCAGAAGCCGCGCCGCACGAACGGCGTCGTCGGGCCCATCGATCCGCTGTGACGTCAGGCTCGCAAGTTCGAACCGGTTGGGGGCCGCAATGTCTGCGAGCGGAAGCAATTCCCGAGCGATGGCCTCGGCAACGCCGGGCTTTGCATAGGCGCCGTCATCGTCACCAAAGACCGGATCACAGAGGTAAAGCGCCGACGGATTGAGCGCCTTCACGCGAGAAACGATGCGGGCCGCAGCGCCCGCCTGCGCAGCCGCCCCCAGATAGCCCGTGACGACGCCGCGAACCTGGCCGGCCCAGCCACGCCGGTCCAGGCTCTGGAACAGCAGGGACAGTTCCTCCGCCGGTGTGATGCGCCCCTCCGGTCGCCCATGGCCCGGATGATGCGACAGGAGCACCGTCGGCAGCGCCCACGCATCCAGGCCCATCCGCTGCAGCGCAAAGCGTGCCGCGCTGTTGCCGACATGGCCGCGGATGACTTCGGACTGGATGGACAGGATCGTGTGCTGAATGGCGTATTGGCTCCCGCTGAACCTGCAGCTAGGTTTCAGTAGATTAGTGAGGTTGAGAACAGATGACCATCCGCCCCCGCCGCAGCGTGCTGTACATGCCCGGCTCCAACGCCCGCGCCCTCGAAAAGGCGGCAAGCCTGCCAGCCGACGCGTTGATCCTTGACCTTGAGGACGCGGTCGCGCCGGAAGCGAAGGATCTGGCACGCCAGCAAGTCTGTGACGCCGTCCGCGACCGCCGCTTCGGCAAGCGCGAAGTGATCATTCGCGTCAACGGCCTCGACACACCCTGGGGAGCAGACGACCTCGCCGAAGCCTGCAAGGCCGGCCCT
>JBEIFU010000215.1:0-4629 GCA_040382295.1 Alphaproteobacteria bacterium | reverse complement strand
GATGGCGCGTGCTGCGGCCGCTGCGCGGGCCTGCGACCTGTTCCTGGCCGTTGGCTCCTCGCTGGTGGTCTATCCGGCAGCGGGGCTCCCGGTTGCTGCCAAACGCAGCGGTGCGAAACTCGTGATCCTGAATCGAGACCCGACCGAGCTTGATGACCACGCGGATCTGGTCCTGAACGCGGAAATCGGCCCGACACTGGGCCGGATCATCGGAGTAAATTAACCGGGCTTTGCCACACTCGGGCCCTCGTGCTACTCCCCTCCACGACAGTCGCTAACCCAAGGAAAAATGGCCGATGGCTCCGCTTTTCATGCTGAACAAGGAAGAAGAGAACAAGCCGGCGGAACCCTCGCCCTTCACCGCCATTCCCCAGGCGCTTTTCAAGTCGCGCACGGTGCTGATCTTCGGCGACGTGGACATGAAGATGGCCGAACGGGTGACTGCCAACCTGCTGGCGCTCGCCGCCGACGACCCGAGCAAGGACATCAAGGTGATCCTGCACTCACCGGGCGGACATGTAGAGTCTGGGGACACGATACACGACATGATCAAGGCGCTGCGCCCGCGGATCAAGGTGATCGGCACCGGGTGGGTCGCATCTGCCGGCACGCACATCTATCTGGGTGCCGACAAGGCAAGCCGCTTCTGCATGCCGAACACGCGCTTCATGGTCCATCAGCCAGCCGGCGGCGTCCGTGGTACTGCCTCTGACATCGAGATCGAGGCCGAGGAGATCCTGAAGATGCAGGAGCGCATCAACCGCACCATCGCGGATGAGACGGGCCAGCCCATCGCCAAGGTTCGCGAGGACACAGATCGCAATCACTGGATGTCGGCCGAGGAAGCCAAGGCCTATGGCATCGTCGGCCGTATCATCGAGCGGATTGACCAGGCGTGACGCAGGCGGTGCCCCCATTGCCCTGGTGGCAGGGCGCCGTTGTCTATCAGATCTATCCTCGTTCGTTCTGTGACAGCGATGCCGATGGCGTCGGGGATCTCAAGGGGATTGCCTCAAAGCTCGACTACATCGCGGCTCTTGGTGTCGATGCGATCTGGCTCTCGCCGATCCACCCTTCGCCCAATCGCGACTTCGGCTACGACGTTGCCGACTTCAATGGCGTGGCCCCCGAGATGGGGACGCTCGAGATCTTCGACAGCCTCATCGCCGAGGCCCATCGCCGTGGCCTGCGTGTCATCATGGATGAGGTGCTCTCGCATACAAGCGACATGCATTCCTGGTTCCAGCAAAGCCTCAAGTCCCGCGACGGCGACAAGTCCGACTGGTATGTGTGGGCCGATCCGCGCGAGGATGGTACGCCGCCGAACAATTGGCTCAGCGTCTTCGGCGGGCCTGCCTGGTCATATCACCCGGCGCGACGGCAGTATTATTTTCACAAGTTCCTGAAGCAGCAGCCCAAGCTGAACCTCTATAACCGGGATGCCCGGAAGGCGGCACTCGACGTTCTCAGGTTCTGGCTGGATCGCGGCGTCGATGGGTTTCGTCTCGATGTTGCCAATTCCTATCTCCACGACGCGGCCTTGCGCGACAATCCGGCGGTACCCATGGCCGAGCGCACGTCCCATCATTGGGGCCATGCACCGAACCTGCAGCGCCGTACGCGGGACTCCAACCTGCCCGAGAACCGCGAGGTACTGGACGAGATCCGGGCCGTGGTCGATGGATATGGGGACAGGTTCGTCTTTGGCGAGTTCTCGGAAGAGCCTGGCCTGCTCGGTCACTTCGCCGGTCGTGATCACGGTCTGCATACGGGCTATACGTTCACCTTCCTCGAGGATCGCAGCTTTCGGCCGCAGGTCTTTGCCGATCACTATGCCTTCCTGAATGCGATCGAGGGCCTGTGGCCGTGCGTGACGATGTCGAACCACGACGTGCCGCGAGCGGTGACGCGCTATGGGCGCACTCTTGAGGCCGACCCTGCGCTTGCCCATGTGGCGCTGGCCCTTCTCATGAGCTTGCGCGGTACCGTCCTGCTCTATCAGGGCGAGGAGCTGGGGCTGCCGGATGGGCCGATCGAGCGCCACCAGATCCGCGATCCCGTGGGTGAGCTCTATTTCCCCTTCAGCAAGGGTCGCGATCCCTGCCGCACGCCCATGCCGTGGGTTGCCGGCAAGCCCAATCTCGGCTTCAGCCACGGCGAGCCCTGGCTGCCGATGGCGCCCGCTCACCGCGCGCTGGCCGCCGCAAGCCAGGAGCGTGACGCGGATGCCACCCTTCATCTGGCCCGCCGCCTCATTGCCCTGCGCAAGGCACATCAGGCCCTGCAGCTGGGTGACATCCGCGTACGAGAAGCCAGCCCCCAGGTCCTCGTTTTCGAGCGTGCAAGCGAAGGGCGGCGCGTTGTCTGTGCCTTCAACCTGTCACGCAGTGATGCGGTCAGTGAGGTCGATGTCCCCGGGCAGGCGTTGCTGACGCTCGGGCGCGTGGCGGCGGGGCAGGGGCGGTTGAACCTCGGCCCGCTCTCTGCGATCATCTGCGAGGTCAACTAAACTCGAGGCCATCCTGCCCATGGCGCGCAGCATCCTTGCGGCTACCGCCGCATCCCTTCTCCTGTCTGCCAGCGCCGTGGCTGCACCCGAACGGATACGCTTCCTCGAGGGTCCTGCGGCGGCAGGCAAGCTGTCCCCGGAAATTCTGGCGCTGCCCGTCGAGGGCTATCTTTCGGCCGAGGAGCGTGCCGGGATTGCAGCCAGCCTTCCGCCGCCGCCCGCGGCGGGCTCTCAGGCAGCCAAGGCCGAGGACGAACAGTTCGGCTGGCTCCATCGTGCCGCGAACGACAGGCGCTGGCAGGTGGCCGTCGAGGACGACCTTTCGCTCTATCCCCGCTTCACTGATCAGTTGGGCTTTCGCATCGAGCGCGCAACGACGCCTGCGTTGGTCGCGTTGTTGAACCGTATCGCCGAAGACGCGCTCGCGGTTGCCGCCGATGCGAAAGCGCGCCATCCGCGCTTGCGTCCCTTCCAGGCAAGTCAGCTTGCGCGTGTCTGCGGCCGAGCCGTGCCGCCCAAGCCTGATCCTGCTGCTCAGGGGACGGGTTATCCCTCCGGTCACGCTGCCGCTGGCTGGGGTGCTGCGCTGGTGCTTGTCGAGGCCGTGCCGGCCGGGGCCCAGGCCATCATCGGCCGGGCTGTTGCCTTCGGCCAGAGCCGCGTCGTCTGTGGCCTTCACTTCCCCGCCGATGTCGATGCCGGACATTTCATCGGCAGCGCGGTGCTCGCGCGGGCCTTCGAGAAGCCAGGCTTCCGGCGGGATCTCGCCTGCGCGCGGCGAGAGGTCGAGGCCATCACGCGTGGTGAGGCCATGGCCGACCTTCCACCCTGCATGGTGTCCCCATAAAGAAAGGGTCGCCCCGAAACCCGGCGCGACCCCCGATTGCAGGATGGGCGAAGAAGGAGATCAGTCTTCCTTCTTCTTGCCCTTCTTCTTGGTTTCGGCCTTGACCTCTGCCTCTTCGGCCTCGGCTTCGGCAGCAGCGCGCTCTGCGGCCGCTTCCTCGAACATGGCTTCGGCTTCAGCGCGGGCCTGTTCGGCTTCGGTCTGGAGCACGTTCTCGCCGCGGGCCTGGCGCTCTGCCTCTTCGGCCGTGCGGGCGACGTTCAGGGTCACCGACACGCGGACTTCCGGATGGAGCTGCACCTTCACATCGACGAGGCCCAGCGACTTGATGGCCTTGTCGAGGATGACCTGGTCGCGGTTGACGGACACGCCGCCGGCCGTGATCGCGTCCGCGATGTCGCGGGTCGAGACCGAGCCATAAAGCATGCCGGTTTCGCCGGCCTGGCGCAGGATGAGGAAGCTCTGCTTGTCGAGCTTGGTCGCAACGGCTTCCGCTTCCTTGCGGGCGGCGAGGTTGCGGGCCTCGAGCTGGGCCTTCTGGCCTTCGAACTTCTTCACGTTTTCCTTCGTGGCCCGCAGCGCCTTCTTGCGCGGCAGCAGGAAGTTCCGGGCGAACCCGTCCTTCACCTTCACGACGTCGCCCATCTGGCCGAGCTTCTCGACGCGTTCGAGCAGGATGACTTGCATGATCGATCCTCCCCTTACGACACGACGTAGGGCAGCAGGGCCAGGAAGCGGGCGCGCTTGATGGCGGTTGCCAGTTCGCGCTGCTTCTTGGCCGATACGGCCGTTATGCGGGAGGGAACGATCTTGCCACGCTCCGAGATGTAGCGGGACAGGAGTTTCGCATCCATGTAATCTATCTTCGGCGCGTTGTCGCCCGAGAACGGGCACGTCTTGCGACGGCGGAAGAAGGGGCGACGCCCGCCGCCACCGCCACCGCCGAACCCGCCGCGGTCACCACCACGATCGCCGCCGCGATCTCCACCTTGGTCATTGAAGCTCATGATCCGGCTCCTTCTTCTCCGAGGTCAAAGCCCTCGTCTTCGCGACGGCCCCACTTGGCATCGCGACGCTCCTTGGCCTGCTTGGCCTGCAGTCCGGCCGAGGGGCCTTCCTCGAGGGCGTCGACGCGCACCGTCATGTAGCGGATCACGTCTTCGTTGATCTTCAGCTGGCGTTCCATCTCGCCGATCGGGGCCCAGGGCCCGTCGATCGCCAGGTGCACGTAGTGGCCCTTGCGATTCTTTTTGATCTTGTAGGCGAGGGAGCG
>JBEIFU010000214.1:0-4654 GCA_040382295.1 Alphaproteobacteria bacterium | reverse complement strand
GGCCACCTGTTTCAGGCCTATTTCAGGGCAGCCAGCACCAGCGAAGGCGAGCGCATTCAGCGCCGCGTCGCCAGCGTCCTTGAGGGCCTGGGCAAGCGATACGGGCTCACCCGCTACGTTGCGTCCTGGCCAGATGGCAAGATCTTTGCCGCAAACACCCCTGAAATACGGGGACATGAAAACCGGCGCAAGACCTCTGCCCTGCCCGCCCAGGACAAGATCGCGGCAAAGCCATCCGTCACTGCCACATGGCGCGACACCCAGAGCATGACGTGGACAGTTCCCGTGATGCACGACGCCGCCCCTTCGCTGGTCCTTTCCGTTGAGCAGGATCTGGCAGCCTATGAACGGGTTCTGCTGCATGGCCTTGCTGGACACCTCCGGGTGCTCATCGTCGATGGCGGGGGAAAGATTGTGGCCGACAGCACGGGACGTGCGCCCCGCGGCCAGCCCGCAATGTTCGACGGCCTGACCATGGCAGAGCTGCGCGCCACGATCGGCGCCGGCGGGCCGGAAGGCACGGGTGTTCTTACCCAGGGCGGTTCATCGCGCCGCATCAGCTACCAGACCGTCGAGGACTGGATCGTGGTGGCCATGGAACAACCGTCACCACAGCCGACGTGCATTGCCTCGGAGGCCAAGCCATGTCCCTGAAGCGCGGGATCATGATGACCCTTGCAGCCTGCGTTGCCCTGCCGCTGGCTGCAGCCCTCGGGGCCCTCTGGCTGGAACGCGGGGACATGGTACGGCAGCAGGCTGAAACTGTGCTGAAAACCCATGCCCGGAGCCTGATGGCCGGCATGGATGAACAGCTGGCCGAAGGACAGTCGCACCTGAAGACCTGGGGCGCGCTGCCGACCCTGCAGGAAGTCCTGATCAACGACGAAGGCGGGGATGTCGCGAAGCTCCTGTCAGGGTTGCAGCAGAACCATGCGCAATTCTCCAGCCTTACCGTGACGGATGCCCGGGGTCGCGTTGTCACCTCGACGGATGCGAGCCTGCGCAACGCCAACCTCGCCACCGCGCCCGGCATCCAGCAAGCCCTCTCGGGGCGGCCAACGCAGACAGGAATGACCCGTCTTCAGCCCGCCGCAGCCGAGGCCGTGAGCATCATTGTCCCGATCGTGGCGTTCTATGATCGCCAGACTGTCATCGGCACGCTGGCCGGCGTCCTCGACCTCAAGGCGATGGCCCAGCGCGCCGCTGCTGCCACGCGGTTTCATGGCGGGAAGCCTCTCGTGATCCTGGCCCGGGCCGACAGCGGCGAGATCATCTTCTCGAGCCGCAAGACAAAGGCCGCCGCGAGCAGCCTCGTGGCGCTCGCCGCAGCAGACAAGGTGTCTCCTTCCGACCTGCGGCTCGGGGAGGAAACCGGGATCGCCATCGCGACGCGTTCGCTCGCGGGGCAGAAGGACAAGGAGGATGCAGGCCTGGTGGCTGTCGCGTTCGAACCGTGGTCGGCCGGCGTTTCGCTGCTGGGCGCCCTGCCCCTTCAGGTCCTGCTCGTCGCCGCGCTGGCAGTGCTCGTTTCCGTGGCGATTGCCTGGCGGGGAGCAAAAGCCCTTGTTGCCCTTCATGAAGACCTGTCGCGCCTTGCAGCCGGTGGCCGGGCCGCGCCGGCCCGCCGCCGCCCGCGCCACGCGGTCATGGCGCCGCTCTGGGAAGACCTTGACCGTGTGAATGCCCAGCTTGCCGCATCCAAGACAGTCGCAACGGCGCGACTGCTTGCCGAGGCGCGCGCGGCTGCGGCCGAACAGCGCCTGCGCGATGTGGGCGATGGGCTGAGGGCGCACATCGATGACATCGCCACCCTCGTGGAACTGATCAACCGGGCCAACCTCGCAGCTGCAGGCGGGCGACCACGCGCGGCCGACCTTGTCGAGCTCAACCGCGTTGCGCTCAAGATGCTCCTCGTGATCCGGACGGCCGTTGCCGCCTCGAGCGAGCAGGCTCCGGCAGACACGGACGCGCAGCGGCTCTCAGCCTGACGAACCGGCTTGCAGCTGGCGAAAGAGTTTCTCTGTCCCCGTATCTGCGGGGAAGAAGCTCTCGATCCGCAGCTCGTCGGCCGTCGCGTCCTGGGCCGTGCCGAAGGTCGAGATGACCGTGAAGAGCGAGATCCTGACCCCGTCCTTGACGAGGTCCACCGGCAGGACCGGCAAGAGGGTTGTCTCCTCGCCTGCCCAGAGCGTGTCGGCGCTCTGGAACGCGCTCAGCTGGTCGAGCATCGCGCGCATGTCTTCGCCGCCGACCAGCTCGGCTTCGCGCCGCGCGCGGTGCCAGAGGAAGGGCGCGATGGCTGCCCAGTTGGCAATGAGCGGCTTGAGTCCGTGCGGGTGAAAGAACAGGGCCATCAGGTTGCGCTCTGTGCCACCAATGCGCGTCCAGAGGTCCCGGCCCAGCATGGTCGCCAGCTGCTCGAATGGTGCATTGGCCATCCGGATGTTCCAGCAGCGGTCAATGGCGATCGCAGGGAACGGCGCATGATTGGCGAGCATCATGTGAACGGCTGCGAGGATCTGCGCCATCTGCGGGTCATCAAAGCTCCGTGCACGGAACATTGGCGCGAAGCCGGCCGACAGCAGCAGCGCATTCCGCTCGCGCAAGGGGACCTGAAGCGCCTCGCTGAGCTGCAGGATCATTGTGCGGCTCGGTCGCGAACGTCCCTTCTCGAGGAAGCTCAGATGTCGCTGGGAGACGCCGCTGGCCAGGGCGAGTTCCAGCTGCGAGAGGTGTCGTCGGGTGCGCCAGGCGCGAAGCAGCGCCGGAAAGGACTGCTGCGGGTCGTGCCCGGTGGCTGGTGTGGAGGAGGCATGGGTCATGGCCGCCACTCTGACGCCGGACGCTCGGGCCGGCAATGACCTGAGAGGTCATGGCGGCCATGATCCCGGACATCACGAAGCCAGTTGCGGGGGGCGCCCGGTCCTGTGTAGAAATCGTTTCCCCATGGCGTTCTCTTCATTTTTCAGGACATCCAGGCCTGGCCGCGCGCAGGTGCTGGCGGCAGGCGCCCTTGTGGCCCTTCTCGGCACCTCCGTGGTCAGCGCTGCGCCGAGGCTCGGCTTGCCCGTCGACTGCAAACCCGGCAGCACCTGCTTCGTGCAGTCCTATGTCGACCATGATCCGGGCAGTGCTGCGCGGGACCATCTCTGCGGGACACGGACCCATGACGGCCACGCGGGCACGGACTTCAGGCTGCGGGACCGTGCCACCATGGACGCCGGGGTCGGTGTGCTTGCGGCGGCGAAGGGCAAGGTCGAGAGCGTGCGCACGGGTGAACCGGACGTCTCGGTACGCCAGGGCAGCACTGAGGCCATACGCGGCCGGGAATGCGGCAACGGGGTCGTCATCGATCACGGTGGCGGCTGGAAGACCCAGTACTGCCACCTGCGCCGGGGCTCGATCCGGGTCAGGCAAGGCGAGAGCGTCAAGGCTGGCGCGCCGCTGGGCCTGATCGGCTTGTCCGGCCTGACCGCGGCCCCCCATCTGCACTTCGAGGTTCGCAAGGACGACCGACCCGTGGATCCCTTCTCGGCAGCGGCCGTATCCGGGACATCGGCAACGCGATGCAGCCCCAGGAGCGTGCTGTGGTCAAGCCGAGCGGCTGCGGCGCTCTCGTGGCAGGCGGTGACCCTGATTGATGCCGCCTTCACCTCGTCAGAGCCGACGCTGCAGGATGTGGCGACATCCCTGCCGCCCAACCCCACCAGTGTCTCGCCGTCCCTCGTTGCGTGGGTCCGCGTTCTGGGCCTGCGCGCGGGCGATGTCGAGACCCTGACCGTGATAGACCCGCTGAATTCACGCTTCGTCGAAGAGGGTCCCGTTCGGCTGGAGCGCGATGAAGAAGAGCACCTGATCATCGCAGGCCGCAAGCGCGACATCCCCTCGTGGCCGCTCGGGAACTACAATGCCCGCTACACGCTTGCGCGTGACGGCAAGATCATCCTGGAACGGGATTTCTCGTTCTCGCTCGTAAGGTAGCCAAGCTCGCTGGTAAGGTAGCCGAGGCGGGCACAACTCGCTGGCGAAGCCTCTAGAAAACCTACAACCGGATTTTTTTCGTTTACCAAGGCAGCCGCGCATCTCCGCGAGAAACCAGAGCCACCTTGTGACACGAGAGACACTTTCGTCGGGTGTTTTGCGACGTCGTCCCTTTCTTTTTTCTTCGCAAACACGCGGCAGGCAGCGCCTTGAACATAGGTTGAACATTGAAGCAGTTCAACGGCACAAAGTGTCACGCCCCGACTGCCAGTCTGCGCGTCCTGCCTGCCCGGCATATGGAAAGAGGCCTGGACCTCGACAACGCCCTATCCGGGCAGCCTGTCGAATGTCACCATCCCTTCAGGGACATGATGAAAGGCTTGTCTGTCACAGGTATAGATCGCCATCGCAGGACTACCGAACAGTGAGGGATCGTCCATCGATCCAACCTTCAGGATGACGGCTGGAAAGCCTGGCGCACGGGTCACGATGTGCGTGCCGCACACAGCGCAGAACTCGCGTGTTACGGCGCGCTCGAGATCCTGGCGCGTGAACTGCTTTGGCGCACCCGCCACATAGCGAAAGCCGGGCACGGGCATCGCCATGAAGACATTCGGCGATCCGCCCGTGATGTACTGGCACTCCCTGCAATGACATTGCGCCTTCATCATTG
>JBEIFU010000213.1:0-4668 GCA_040382295.1 Alphaproteobacteria bacterium | reverse complement strand
GGCACCATCACCGCAGTGACGCGCACGCACCTGATGATCATCGACTCCTTTGACTTCGAGAGGCTTCTGAACCGGGACGAGGCGCTGAAGGCCCGTATCCTCGACATTGCAGAGGAGCGGCTCATCGGGGACTGGGCAGACGTTCCCGGCGACATCGTCGCCGAGGAACTCGAGGAGCAGCCGCCCAAGCGCCCCATGGGAGACCCAGTGCTCTGATCCCCCGTCACCGCATCTGCCGCCGGCAACACTGCCACGGCTGGTTCCGGGTGTCAGTTGGTTGGTACTGCCTCTGGCGCGATGATGCGGATTGTCGCCCGCCGGAAAGCCGGATTATCGTCCGGCGGCGGGCTGGACGTCTCGCCCAGGGCCACGGGATCCATGATCGCCGTGCGCGGCACGCCGGCATCAACCAGGGCGTCACGGACGGCATTGGCCCGGCGAAGCGAGAGGTCCTGGTTCAACGCCGTTGAACCGCGCCGGTCAGCCTGCCCCGTGACTGTAACCTGCAGGTCCGTCTGGTTCTCACGCTGCTTGCGGGCCCGGTCAGCATCCGCGTGGCACTGTGCCGCCTTGGCGATTTCCACCCGGCCGGCCTCGTCGATGACAGCCGACTGAAGCCCGAATTGGACGTTGAACACCAGGCTCTCGCATCGATCGGGCTCTGCCTGTGGCGGCGCAGGAGGCGTCGGCGCTTCGACCGGCTCCGGCATCGGTTTTTCGGCGCGCGGCCAGAAGTCCCTGAGATGATAGGCGCCTGCGGCCAGCAGAAGCAGCACAACCAGGGCTGCAATCCAGCGCCAAGAACGACCATCCCCTTCCCCCGACGGCTCTTCCCGGGCGGGTGGTGCTCGCTTCGCCCGCTCCGCCAGCCAATCCGACACCGGCGTAATGACCGCCGGGAGCACGAGGACGACCAGCAGCACAACGAGCAGCAGGACACCGCTTCCCAGTCCGATCCCGGCCAGCAGCAAGACGACCTGGCGCCAGAAGACACCAGCGATGATGGCCAGCGTGATCGTCGCCGCAAGCCCTGCTTGGCCATAGGAGTTCCTGACGCGCCGACCAATGCCCTCGAGGAACGCCGCGCGCTGGGCACGGAAAGCCTCTTTCTGCGCGGGGGACAGCGTCTTTTCATCCACCGTCGGCAAGGACGGCGGCTCGCCGCGCGAGCCCCATCCGGTCCACTTCAGCCTCGCAGAAACGATCATGCCCGCGACGAACTGGAGAACCACCAGGGCGATCAGCGTCAGAAGATCATACCAGAATGGCTGAATGGGTGACGATCGCACCCAAGGATAGGCAATGAACAGGAAGACCGCAAACGACAGGCACGCGCTGAAATAGTGCAGGCGGGCGATCCATGGCGTCATCACCGGGTGGGCATCGCCATCCTTGATGTTGCCGGCATCCTCCGCCGATACCATCCGTTGATAGGAAAGTATTGCAAGCAGAATGGAGATCGAAAGCAGGGCTGCGACGATCGGAAGCCAGCCCCGCTCGTCCGTCAGGTAGACCGCCGTTCCCTCGACGAAGAACGCGCGGAAAACGTCCTGCGGCGGGGAACCAGCGAGGTCGCCCACGTGGACGTGCTGGGCAATTTCGGCGAGCGCCACGATGTAAAATCCTGCAGCAACCAGCTGCAGGCCAACCGCGTTCGCCAGCACGAATTCAGCATCGTGCTCCGGACCGCTGTTCACACGCGAGCGGTGGGTCAGGAAGCAGGCCAGGACCACAACGGCCAGATTGCCGAGCAAGGGCCAGAGAGGGATCTTCAGCCAGAAACCGGCTGCAATCTGCTGCAGCACGAGCGTCGCCACAAGCACGAGGACGACCTGGTACAAAAGCCCCAGTCGCGTATCGCCCGCTTGCGGCATGTCCGTCCCCCGATAGACCTGCACCCACCCACCTGTCAGTTTTAGCATCGAGGGAGGCGGACACAAAGCGAGTGCGCCCGTCTGGGGAAAGCGAAGGAACCGATTCCCCCGCCGGTTGTTATCTGCGGCGGAAGTGGCTCCCCAAGGGCAGTTGCGAGCCCACCAAAAACAGGAAGGGACCAGGAAGCGGATCTCTCCCTGGCCCCTTGATCGGGTCGACGACGATCGGGCCGGTCCTGGCCAGCCGATGGATCAGAGCTTCATCGCCTTCTTGAGGTTCGAGTCGATCTTGTCGAGGAACCCTTCGGTCGACAGCCACTTCTGGTCCGGACCAACAAGAAGCGAAAGGTCCTTGGTCATGTCGCCTGCCTCGACCGTGTCGATGCAGACCTTCTCCAGCGTCTCGCCGAAATGTGTTACGTCCGGTGTGCCATCCAGCTTGCCGCGATGGATGAGCCCGCGCGTCCACGCAAAGATCGACGCCATGGAGTTGGTCGACGTCTGCTCGCCCTTCTGCCACTGCCGATAGTGCCGCGTGACGGTTCCGTGCGCAGCCTCCGACTCCATGATCTGCCCGTCCGGCGTCAGCAGCACGCTGGTCATGAGCCCGAGCGAGCCGAAGCCCTGCGCAACCGTATCCGACTGCACGTCACCATCATAGTTCTTGCAGGCCCAGACGAACTTGCCGCTCCACTTCAGGGCCGAAGCAACCATGTCATCGATCAGGCGATGCTCGTAGACGATCTTCTTGGCCTCGAAGCGGGGCTTGAACTCCTGGTCGAAGACTTCCTGGAACAGGTCCTTGAAGCGTCCGTCATAGGCCTTGAGGATCGTGTTCTTCGTCGACAGGTAGACCGGCCAGCCTCGATCGAGCCCGTAGTTGAAGCACGACCGTGCGAAGTTCTTGATCGAGTCATCGAGATTGTACATCGCCATCGCCACGCCGGCGCCGGGGAACTTGAACACCTCATGCGAGATCGGGGCGCCGCCGTCATCCGGCGTGAAGGTGACGGTGAGCTTGCCCTTGCCAGGCACGACGAAATCGGTCGCACGGTACTGGTCACCAAAGGCATGGCGTCCGATCACGATCGGGTCTGTCCAGCCCGGAACGAGGCGCGGCACGTTCCGGCAGATGATCGGCTCGCGGAAGACCGTGCCATCAAGAATGTTGCGGATCGTTCCATTCGGCGACTTCCACATCTTCTTGAGCTTGAACTCCTTCACGCGGGCTTCGTCAGGCGTGATCGTGGCGCACTTGACACCCACGCCATACCGCTTGATCGCCTCGGCCGCATCGACCGTGACCTGATCGTCGGTTTTGTCGCGGTATTCAATCCCGAGATCATAGTATTTGATGTCGATGTCGAGATAGGGAAGGATGAGCTTCTTCTTGATGAGATCCCAGATGATCCGGGTCATCTCGTCGCCGTCCAGATCGACGACAGGATTTTTGACCTTTATCTTCGCCATGACGATGTCTCTCGTTTTCGTGCCAGTTTACGTTGCAGGCTGTTTAGCCCCCGTCCCCGTGCCGTGCAAGGCTGGGAGGGCTGCCTGATGCCCGGACCGGCGATCATCCTGTCGCACCCGCAGATGGGCGAGAACATCGGTGCCGCCGCGCGCGTCATGCTCAACTTCGGGCTCTCCGACCTGCGCCTTGTGAACCCGCGCGTGGAGTGGCCCAATGAAAAGGCCAATGTCATGGCCGTTGGCGCGATCGACATCCTGAAGAACGCAAGGGTCTTCGATCGCACCGAGGACGCCCTCGCCGACCTTGGCTTCGTGGTGGTGACGACCGGGCGCGACCGCCTGATGTCCAAGCGCGTCCTGACGCCGGATGAAGCCGTCGCGGAACTCGCCGTCGAAGTGCGGGACGCGCGCCCCTGCGGCATCCTGTTCGGAGCCGAGCGCACGGGCGTCACCAACGAGGAAGTCATCCTCTGCGACGCCATCCTGACGATCCCGACCAACCCGGCCTTCATGTCGCTCAACCTCGCCCAGTCGGTCGCGGTGATCGCCTACGAATGGTGGAAGCAGACCGAGATCAAGCCCGACTTCAAGGTGCCCGCCAAGTTCCGCCGCACGCACCTCGCCAACAAGGAAGACCTCATCGGCTTCTTCGAGCACCTCGAGGGCGAGCTCGACCGCACCGAGTTCCTCTTCCCGCCCGAAAAGCGCGAGGGCATGGTCCAGAACCTGCGCAACATGTGGCACCGCGCCGAGCTCACCTACCAGGAGGTCCAGACCCTGCGCGGCATCATCCGCGCCCTCTCCGGCACCAAGAACCGCCGCAGCCCGAAGGACAAGTCTAAGGATTAACGCTCGCTAGCTGACGGGCTTGAAACCTGCGATGGCAAAGTGATGGTCAAAGGAAAATGCACGCCGGATCTTGTAACGCTTCATCAGTGTGAAGCTTGTGGCATCAACAGCAGACAGCTTGTGGAATTTCTTTTGTTGGAACAATGACCACGATTCACTGAGATCCCGCGCTTGGCATTCCAGTACGCGGACGGAAATCTTATCTGAATAGCGGTCACGCCACAGGTTGGCGACCATCAGATTTGCGTTTCGCTGCAGGAAGGTGAATGTTTCGATCACGACAGGAATGGATGTCGACAGTTTTGAGCGATTTTCGACGAGAAGCTGCCACTGTGATGCAGCCGCTTGGTGGTAGGGGTCACGGGTCAGCGCCAGTGCAATCCAGGCGCCCGTGTCAACGAATACGTCTTCACCCTGGCGCATCAGGTCTCGTCGTAAATGGAATCATGATCGACCGAAAAGCGCTTCGGCTCGC
>JBEIFU010000212.1:0-4682 GCA_040382295.1 Alphaproteobacteria bacterium | reverse complement strand
TCATCAAATCATCAAGATCGGTCACTTCAAAAGCCGCATGATTGAACTTCGCCGTGCCTGTCCCCATGAGGAATAGCGTGTGATGATCGGCAGGCTTCTCGCCGCGGTCGCACCGCATGAAGGCTCCCAGCGCGAATTCAGGAGACAGCTTGATCTCATCCGAGGTGATGAAACCGAAATGCGCCTTGTACCAGGCCTCACTGGCGCGGAAGTTCGAGACATTCAGCACGCAATGACCAAGGCGCTTGATATGGGAGGACCCACGCGCCAGGCGCTTGGGCGCATTGTGGCGCACCCGCTTTCGCCAGTCATTGAGCGCCTGCTCGGGCGGTGTGGCGTCAGGCGACAGCACCGCCCGGCCTGCAACCGCTTCCACCTGGAAGCCATCAGGATCCGCAAGCCGAACGACCTTACCACCACCAGGCCCGTCGAGATCCTCGACCCGGGCTCCCGCCTTGGCGGCAAGTGTCTCCAGATCGCCGACCGAACACGACTTGAAGGCAACCCCTGCAAAACCGGGTTCCCCTTTGTGCGTCACGTGGACGAAGGGATCTCCGCCCTCTCCGCGCATGTAGAGCGTATTGTCATCACGCGCGGCCCTGACCATCCCGAAGTCGGCGAGGAACGTCTCCATCTTGTCGAGATCGGGCGCCCGGAATCGAACAAAGGCAATGTCATCGGCTTTGATCATGGTTCTGTCTCCATCCTTCGTGAATTCATCGCAGCCCGCGCAAGGCGCTGCGCATCGCGCCTGTCGACCCCAAGGCCGGCAAGCACAATCTCAATGACCTCCGTCGCCAATCCATGCGGATCATCGACCGGGCGACCAGGCTGTGAAAGCCTGATGAGCGCAGACATCGCCGATCCGATCGTCGCGACGACTGCAGCGCCGACGGAAGGGACACGGAACACGCTATCATCTATTCCCAGCACCACGTCTGTGCGTATGCCAGCATTGATCGGCATGTCCGGATCGACAGCAGACGGAACAAGCCGCATGAGCGCGCGCGCCCTGACGGGCTGGCGAATGGCAAAGGAAAGCACTGTCGACAGCCCGTTGGCCATCCTCACTCTGGCATCCGTCACACCATGGTTGCCCCGGGTAATGCGCGTCTCGAGTTCCGCCCGGATTTGCCCGGCAATGGTGTTGGCCAGGTCATCCTTGTCCTGGAAGTGCGTATAGAACGTACCCTTCGCAACATCCGCTTCTTCGGTGATCTCGTCGATCGACAGCGCGTCGAGCCCACGCAGCGCCACAAGCCTCTCGGCCGCAGCAACAAGCTCACCACGGGTTCGCGCCCGTTTCCTGGACTGTCGAGGGGCAGCAACGGCAGCACTCATAAATGACCATTTAGTCAAAAATGACCATTCAGTCAAATGCTGGCGGCAAACTGCACGCCGAAAAAACAACAAGCCCCATTGACTCCCACCCCGCGCCCAGGGTAAGAACAAAAAGTGAACTGATATCCAGAAACATCAGAAAACGGAGACTGACCCGTGCCACGACCCATGGCGGCGGAGGGGCGACTGCCCCCTGAACAGGCCGCACCCCTGAGACAGACCATAGCCGCAATCGAGGCCGCATGCCTCCCCGGAAAGACACGCAGCGCCCGCGTCCATGTGGAAACCGGCATCCCCCTCATGGACCAGGCTCTGGGCGGCGGACTTTCCCGTGGCGCCATCCACGAAATCCTGCCGCGGACGGTCCAGGACCTCGGCGCTGCCGCAGGCTTCGCCTTTGGTCTGGCATCCCGCGCCCAGGAAAGAAGCGCACATGTCCTGTACATCCAGCACGACTTCACAAGCGCCGAGACCGGCCGCCCCTACCTGCCCGGCCTGAAGGTGTCAGGCTTCGACACATCAGCCCTGATCTACCTCCACGTCCCGCGCGCCGAAGACGTGCTCTGGGCCATGAACGAGGCACTCAAGTGCCGGGGCTTTTCCGCCGTCATCGCCGAATTCCCAGCCCACACACGAGCACTTGATCTGACCTGCACGCGCCGCCTGGCTCTGGCTGCGCAGGAAGGCCTCGGCTTCGGGCTCATCCTGCGCCACGCAGCAACAATCGAACCGAACGCCGCCACGACGCGCTGGTTGATAAGCGCAAGACCCTCGCGCGGCAGCCCTTTTGGCGGCCTCGGCACCCCGCACATACACCTGGATCTCGTGAAGAACCGCTTTGGCTCATCCGGCCAATGGAACGTTGAATGGCATGCCCGTGAACGCAAATTCGAAATCCCCCCCTCGCCCGCGACGCTACCTGGCAATCTGGTTCAGCCACCTCCCCACAGACAGGGTCGAACGCACCCGCGTGCGGCGGTCGCCTGAACCACGCATCGTCACCCGCGACATACGAGGCGCCCAGCGCCTGTGCGCCATGAATGCAGAGGCCATGCGCCTCGGACTGCGGCACATGATGCCCCTGGCAGACGCACGCGCAATGCACCCCTCGATCGCGGTCGAGCCTGCAGACGATGCCGCAGACGCACGCCTGCTGGAAGCAATCGGCGACTGGCTCTCCCGCTACACGCCACTGGTTGGCCTCACGCCACCCGATGGCGTGATGCTCGACATCACCGGCTGCGCCCATCTTTTTGGAGGCGAGGATGCGATGCGACGCGATGCCGTGCGTCGACTGCACGATCAGGGCATCACGGCACGCACAGCGATTGCCGGCACCCCCGGCGCCGCCTGGGCACTGGCCCGCTATGGCGAGCGACGCAACATCGCCGACGACGAAATGCAGGAGACCTTGCAGCCCCTGCCACTGGCAGCCCTCCAGCTGACCCCTGACATCATCGAGGCAATGGGGCGCGTGGGCCTTAAGAAGGTCGGTGACATCCTGGATCGCCCACGCGCGCCCCTCGCCGCACGCTTCGGTAGCATCCTGCTGCAGCGCCTCGATTTCGCACTCGGGAAAGCAGATGAACCCATCACGCCACGCCTACCCGTGCCCCCCTACATTGCCGAACGCAACCTGATGGAGCCCGCAACCCACGAGACATTCATCCTCGAAACCATAGGCCACCTGGCAGCAGACCTGTCACGGCGCATGGAAGAGCGCGGCGAAGGCGCACGCGCCCTGCAAGTCACCCTCTTTCGCGTGGATGGCGCCGTGCGCCGCCTGTCAGTCGCCACCAGCCGCCCCCAGCGCGATGCAGCCGCAATGCATCGCCTGTTCCGCGAGCGCTTTTCATCCCTGGCAGAAGACATCGACCCGGGCTGCGGCTTCGATGTGATCCGCCTCGCCGTGATCACCGCAGAAAAGACACAGATCCCCCAGTCGAACCTGATCGATGGCGCGACCGGTCCCGACGATCTCGCCGACCTGATCGACCGCCTCGGCGTCCGCTTTGGCCCCCGCCGCGTGCAGCGCCTTGCATTTGCCGAAAGCCATATCCCCGAATACGCCGTCATCCAGGCACCGCCCCTCGCATCAGATCTCTCGACACAACAGCGCACAAACGTCCCTGCCCTCGACACGATCGCCCCTGCCCGTCCCCTGCGCCTGTTCGAGCGACCGGAACCCATCGACGCCATTGCCGAAGTCCCCGACGGCCCGCCTGTACGATTCCGCTGGCGCCGCGTGCCCCACGAGGTTGCCCACGCCGAAGGCCCCGAACGCATCGCCATGGAATGGTGGCGCGACGAAACAGGCCGCAGCCTGACACGCGACTATTTTCGCGTCGAAGACCGCGACGGGCGCCGCTTCTGGCTCTACCGCGAGGGCCTGTTCGGCAGCGAGACAAGTCGCCCTCAATGGTACGTACACGGACTTTTCACGTGAACACCCCCACGACCTACGCCGAACTCGCCGTCACGACGAATTACAGCTTCCTGCGCGGCGCCTCGCACCCGCACGAATGCGTGGAACAGGCACAGGCACTCGGACTTGCAGCGATCGGCATCGCAGACCGCAACTCGGTCGCTGGCGTCGTCCGTGCCCATGTGGAGGCCCGGGAACGCGGCCTGCGCCTTCTTGTGGGAACCCGCCTTGTCTTCAGCGACGATACGCCCGACATCCTGGCCTACCCGCGCGACCGCGCCGCCTGGGGCCGCCTCTGTCGCCTGCTGACCCTTGGCAACCGTCGCGCCGAGAAGGGCGACTGTATTCTTCACATCACGGATCTCCTCGAGCACGCCGACGGCCTCCAGCTCATCCTGATGCCACCGCGCCCCGACATCGAAAAGGCTGTGCCGACCCTCCAGCGCCTTCCCCACGGACAAGTATGGCTCGGCGCAACGATCCACCACCGTGGCGATGACCAGCGCCACCTGCGCCGCCTTGAAGCCCTTGCCGGAAAACACGCTCTGCCCATGATTGCCGTGGGAGACGCACTCTACCACGCCCCCGCACGCAGGCAGCTCCAGGACGTGCTCACCTGCATCCGCGAGCACGCAACCCTCGACCGCGCAGGCTTCCGCCTCGAGGCCAACGCCGAACGCCACCTCAAGCCACCCGCCGAGATGGCCCGCCTCTTCCGGCGCCATCCGCAAGCCATCGCCGAGACCCTTCGCTTCGCCCAGACCCTCCATTTCTCGCTCGATGACCTGCGATACGAATACCCCGAGGAAACCTGCGAAGGCTTCGCCACGCCCCACGAGGCCCTTGTTGCCCTCACCGAGGAAGGCGCAAGGCAGCGCTATCCCGCCGGCATCCCATCCAAGGTCCGCAAGGCGCT
>JBEIFU010000211.1:0-4712 GCA_040382295.1 Alphaproteobacteria bacterium | reverse complement strand
TTCGGGCAGGGAGACGTGCCGGTGGTTACGAGCCTTGTGGCAACGCTTGCCTTCTTCTTCATTTGCCTCGGCGTGGTGGCGTGGATCTTTCGGACGGGGTATCGGCTGAAGAGCTGAACCCGTTAATTACGGTGACAGTGCACTTAATTCTTCAACAGGAATGGCCCCACATCTAACGTGAAGTCGAGAATTAAGTGCACTGTCACCGTAATTAACGGAGCGCCTTGTGGGCGGCTTCGCAGTCGCGGGCGATCTGGGCCTTGAGCGCGTCGAGGCCCTCGAACTTCATCTCGGCCCGCAGGAACTCTATGAACGAGACCACGATGGGCTGGCCGTAGAGGTCGCCCGTGAAGTCGAAGACATGGACCTCGAGCAGCACGTCCTTCTTGTCGAAAGTGGGCCTTCGGCCGAAATTCGCCACGCCGCCATACTGCCGCCCACCGAGCTCGATACGCACGGCGTAAACGCCAAGCGCGGGCTGGAGATAGCCCTCGAGGGACACGTTGGCTGTCGGAAAACCGATCGTCCTCCCGCGCTGGTCGCCGCGCTCGACCCGGCCCTCGACCGTCCAGGGATGGCCCAGCATGCTGGTCGCCACCCGGGGCTTTCCTTCGCGCAGGGCCTCGCGGATGCGGGTGGAGGAAATCTTGGCCTCGCCGCCCTCGCCCACGAGATCAAACGTGATCACGTCGAAGCCATGCTCGCGACCGCGCGCCTCGAGCAGGGCCCGGTTGCCGGTCCGGCCCTTGCCGAACTGGAAGTCGGCGCCGACGATCACGCGCGCCACGGCCATGTCGCGGACCAGCACGCGGTCGATGAACTCGTCCGCCGTGAGGGATGCGAAGGCTGCGTCGAAGTGAAGGGCGTAGAGCACATCCACGCCATGCTTCTCGAGGAGGCGGGCCTTGGCGCGGAAGGGGGTGAGGCGGAAGCGAGGGCTGTCAGGGCGGAAATATTCCTGCGGGTGCGGCTCGAAGACGAGGACACCCAGCGGACGGCCCAGCGCGCTTGCATGCTGGATCAAGGCCTGATGGCCGCGGTGAACGCCGTCGAAATTGCCGATGGCCACCGTGGCCCCGCGGACCGTTTCGGGCAGGTTGTCGTGGTGACGAAAGATCTGCATTCGCTGGCGCGTTACTTGCCGCGCGCAGGCACCATGACGAGGGCTTCACCCTCGATCACGACTGTGTCGCCGACCTTGCAGATTGTCGAAAGGACGGCGCGGCGCTTCTCCGGAATGATTTCGGTAATGGTGCAGGTTGCAGTTACGGTGTCCCCGATCCGGACCGGCGCCTTGAAGCGCAGCGTCTGGCTCATGTAGATCGTGCCGCTGCCCGGCAACCTTGTTCCAATGACGGTTGAGATGAACCCGGCTGACAGCATGCCGTGCGCAATGCGCCCCTTGAACATGGTCGTCTGCGCGAACGCCTCGTCGAGATGCACGGGGTTGTTGTCCCCCGAGACTTCCGCGAACTTGACGATGTCTGCTTCAGTGACAGTCTTGGTGAAACTTGCCGACTGGCCGACGGCGAGATCTTCGATGACGTGGCCGGAAGCGATTGTCATTGTGCTCTTGGTCCATAGCGTGGATGCAATGCACGGCACTCTATCGATGGGTGCTGAGGCTCACAAGGCCTGCCCGCTGCCTCACCAGACAAGTCGGCGCATGGCGCCCATCGACGTCAGTCCGGATGCCGCGTAAAGGCGCGTGATGCGTGCGAGATCCGGCGTACCGTCGCGATCCGCCAATTCCGGCTCGTGGATGCCACCGGTGATCAACAGCGAGGCGAAGCCTGCGCGCGTCGCGCCGAGGATGTCCGTCTTCAGCCCATCACCGACGGCAAGCCATTCGCCACGATGGGGTTTGCGTCCCGTGATGGCCTGGAGGCGCTGCTCAACGAAGGCATAGGCTGGCGCATATGGCTTGCCCAGATAGGTTACCTGCCCGCCCTGGCGCTCGTAGTCGGCTGCTAGCGCGCCGGCGCAATAGATCACGCTGTCGCCGCGCTGAACCTGGAGATCCGGGTTTGCGCACCAGAATGGCAGGTCCGCCTTCAGGGCCGGCTGCCAATAGTCGCGGTAGTCGCCGGGCCCTTCGCGTGTGTCGTCGAATGGGCCTGTGCAGATGATGGCCTTCGCGCGGTCCAGACCGACGCGCTCGATATCCAGGCCTTCGAAGAGCGGCAGGTCCCGATCGGGACCCACATGATGGATGGGAAGGCGGCCGGAGGCGGTTTCGGCCTCGAGCAGCTGGCGTGTCAGGTCACCCGACGTCACGAGCGCATCATAGCATGTCTCGGGGACACCGAGACTTGCGAGCTGGGCCCGTATCGGGCCGCTGGGACGCGGGGCATTCGACAGCAGCAGCACAAAACCGCCGTGGTCTCGCCAGGCTGCGAGGCACTCGACGGCCCCGGGAAACGCGCTCTGGCCATTGTGAAGGACACCCCAGATGTCGCACACAAGCACCCGGAACCGGGAGGAAAGCTCTCGAAGCCCGCTGAGGATGGGGATGGGAATGGAGGTCATGACAGGTGGACGGAGTGACAGATCGGGCTGTTCCCGTCAACGACCGGCCTGCTCAGGCCGCGCGGCCGCCCGGCGAGATCTGACGGGGCTTTGAGCCTGCGGTCCCTGCGCGCGGCTGCGGTGCGGCATCGGCTGGCGGAAGCCCCTGGTCCATGATGATGTCCCGGATGGGCCTTGGCTCTCCGAAGAGGAAGCCTTGTCCGAAGTCGACCTGGTAATCCAGCACGCCCATGACCTCGCGCTCGTATTCGATGCGGTCTGCAATCAGGTTCAGGCCATAGCGCTGCAGCCATTGCTTGAGATCGGCGGGATGAATGCGCACGCCGGTCTGCTGCGGGTCGCCGATGATCAGGGTACCAGGGACCTTGAGGAAGCGAACGCGACGCGTGCGGGCGAGCTTGAAGTCGATGTCGAGATGCGTGACCCGGTCGATCGACAGCGTGAAGCCCATTTCCCCCAGGCGTGTGATATTCGCGCTTTCGACCGGGTTCAGTGTCTCGAATGTTTCCTGAGAGATCTCGAAGATCAGGAGGCCTGCCAGCTGCCGGTTTTCCTCGAGCCACTCCATGAACTGTCCGAAGAAGAGGCGATCCTGAAGGGTTTCGCGGGACAGGTTGTAGAAGATGCCAATCTCGCGGTTGCGCTGGGTCCATGCCTTCATCGCCTGTACGCAGCGGAAGAGCAGCATGTTGTCGATCACGGACATCAGGCCGGCCGGCTCGGCGACCTTGATGTACTGCGATGGCAGAATGACGCGACCATCCTCGGTCCTGAGGCGTGAGAGGGCCTCGTAGTAGCGCACGCGGCGCTGCGGCAGGCTGACGATCGGCTGGAGGTAGAGCTCGACCCGGTTCTCCTCGAGGGCACGGCGCACCATCTCCAGAACGGCATCTCTTGTGTTGCCCCGGCCAGCGAGCACTCTCTCGTTCCTGGTGCCCGGGTTCTGCTGGCTGGTTGAAGGCAGCGGGGTGTCGCCGGGCGAAGGCTCGCGATGCTGGGCTTTTCCGGCAACGCCTTCCGACATGCGGCGAACGAGGGTCTCGAGCACCCTGACCTCGGTGACCACGCGATCATTGCGGGCCGACATGCTGTCGTCGACATGCTGCTTCAACTCGAGCAGCGCCCGTCGGGTGAGTTCTGCCTCTGCACGGATCATGTCCTGGGATTTCCCCAGATGGGTCAAGGACGCCTCATTGCGCGCGTTCTCCGCCTGTTGCGCAATCAGGTTCTCGCAGTAGGTGGCAATCATGGTCACGAAACCGACAACGAGCAGCGCGCCGACGGCATCCGTGGCCCCGATCCGATAGAGGATCGCTGCCGTGATGATACCAGCCAGACAGGCAATTCCGGGCACCACCAGTTGGTCCAGGCGGGGCATCCAAGATCCTTCGCTCGATTGATTCCCACTCTCTGGCAGTGTCCGGGCCAAAGGGTTTACAATATGTTAACTACTGGAGGCTTCCATGACCAATGCCCATTCCTTTGCATTCACAACCATCGACGGCGCACCCCTGCCCCTGGCGGGTTTCAGCGGCAAGGCGGTGCTGGTGGTCAACACGGCCAGCGCCTGTGGCCTGACCCCGCAATACAAGGGGCTCGAGGCGCTCTGGCGGGCATATCGTGACCGGGGCCTCGTTGTCCTTGGGGTGCCCTGCAATGATTTCGGTGCGCAGGAGCCCGGAACGGAGGGCGAGATCAAGACGTTCTGCGAGACGCGGTTCGGGGTCGACTTCCCGATGACGGGCAAGGCCCATGTCATCGGCGCTGCCGCGCATCCGTTCTACCAGTGGGCGGCGGCGGAGCTTGGCGAGGGCAGCACGCCGCGCTGGAACTTCCACAAGTACCTGGTGGGCAAGGACGGTTCGCTTGTCGGCGTATTCGGCTCGCGCACGGACCCGGAGGCGGCCGAGGTGAAGGCGGCGATCGAGGCGGCGCTGAAGTAAGGGGTTAATTACGGTGACAGTGCACTTAACTCACCAACGGATGGGTCTCAACATTTGAGATCGAGCTACGAGTTAAGTGCACTGTCACCGTAATTAACCTATAGCGGCGGAAAGCGATCCTTCCACGGTCGGGCCTGCTCGAGCTGGGCGGAGAGGCGCAGGAGGGTGGCCTCGTCGCCGAAGCGGGTGGTGAACATCGTGCCGATCGGCAGGCCTTCGGCGTTCCAGTAGAGCGGCACG